>JAFLBY010000212.1 GCA_017302855.1 Candidatus Kapaibacterium sp. | reverse complement strand
TTCTGCAACGAATATTGTTCCCGAAACGGTTGAAATGAAAGGGACATTGCGTTCATTCGATGCTGAGTGGCGCGAGCTGACAATTAATCACATAGAGCAACATTCACGGATGATTGCGGAAATGCATGGTTGCACTGCCGAAGTGACGGTATTGCGCGGCTACCCTGCCGTGATTAATAATGCAGAAACAACTTCTTTTGCATGGTCTTTGGCGCAAAGGACTATTGGCAGCGATAATGTGCATGTATTTGAGCCGAAGATGTGGGGAGAAGATTTTGGTTTTTATGCGCAGCTCATTCCTTGTACTTTTTGGCTTTTGGGAGTGCGCCCTCCAACAGTGGAGAGTATGCCGGGTTTGCATCATCCACGCTTTGCGCCGGATGAAAATGCTTTTGCCATTGGGACGGCAATGCTTGCAAGTGCGGCGATTGATTACTTGAAGGAACGTGCATATATAGCATAGAATGTGCTTAATGTGGCGCATGTAAAAAAAAACTGAATTAAACAAGAACAAATGACCTTGAACATATAAGATATTATCGCTAATTTAGACAAAGATTTCAATATTTAAGGAGTCGCCCAATCACATATAAGTGTTAAGTATCACTCAAAGAAAGCAACTTCCTCACGTTACAAAAACGTGATTTTATATAATTATCGGGTGAAGGAGAATTGCGCTATGAAAGTGTATGATGCGCACCATATTAGAAATATCTGCCTCATGGGTCATGCGGGCAGCGGCAAAACAACATTAGCCGAAGCAATGCTTTTTGAATCGAAAGAAATAACGAGGCGTGGCAGTGTAGAAGAAAAGTCCACGGCATCCGATTATCACGACATTGAGCATGAACGCGGATCTTCGGTATTGGGTACGGTCTTATTTGCAGAATGGAAAGATTATAAAATCAATATCATTGACACGCCCGGCTATGATGATTATGTCGGCGAAGTGATAAGTGCCTTACGAGTAGTGGACACCGCCATCATGGTGTTGAATGCGGCTCATGGAGTGGAAGTGGGCACAGAAACGCTCTGGAAATATACCGAACAATTCCACACACCTGTCATCTTTGTTGCCAATAAGGTTGACTCCGACCAATCGAATTTTGATAAAACAGTGCAACAAGCCAAAGACCGTTTCGGCAGACAAGTCACTGTGGTACAGTATCCGCTCAATGAAGGGAACTCATTCAATGCCATCATTGATGTGTTAAAAATGACAATGTATAAATTTCCTGCTGAAGGCGGCAAGCCGGAAAAATTACCGATACCGGAATCTGAACGCGAAAAAGCCAATGCACTTCATCGTGAACTTATCGAAATAGTGGCAGAAAATGATGAAGAATTGATGTCACAATACTTTGAAAAAGGTGAATTGGATGAAGATGAAATCCGCATTGGTCTTAGAAAAGCAATGGTTGAACGGCTCATTTGCCCTCTCTTTGTGACCAGTGCAAAAAAAGATATGGGCAGCGGACGGATAATGGGATTTATTGATAATGTGGTGCCCGCTCCGGTAGAAATGCCTCCTAAAAAAACAGTTGATGGTAAAGATTTAGTGTGCGACCCACAAGGCAAGCCATCACTCTTTGTTTTTAAATCAATGAGTGAGCCACACTTGGGTGAAATGTCATTTTTCCGTGTATATTCGGGTACCATCCATCATGGGCATGATTTAGTGAATGAGCAAACCGATGTCACTGAGCGATTGGGGCAAATTTTTGCAGTCAATGGTAAAAGACGAGAAGATGTAGCGCATCTTTATGCGGGTGATATAGGTGCAACGGTGAAGCTGAAAAATACCCATGTCAATAATACATTGCATGAAAAGGGTGAGCATCTTGTTTTACCTTCCATTGAGTTTCCTGCCCCCAAAGTGCGTATAGCAGTTCATACAACGAAAAAAGGTGAGGAAGACAAATTGGGAATGGCACTGCATCACTTACATGAAGAAGACCCTACTCTTATTGTGGAACATTCACAAGAATTAAAGCAAACGCTCATCCTTGGACAGGGTGAAATGCACTTAGGTGTTGCAAAATGGCGATTACAAAACAGATTTAAAGTTGATATTGAGTTTACAGAACCAAAAGTACCGTACAGAGAAACAATTCAAAAAAGTGTCAAAGGCATGTATCGCCATAAAAAACAATCAGGCGGCGCAGGACAATTTGCAGAGGTTCACATGATTGTTGAACCATATCACGAAGGTATGCCTCATCCGCATGGCGTTTCGGTGCGCGGAGAAGAAAAGCATGAATTACCATGGGGTGGACAATTAGTGTTTCTAAACTGTATCGTGGGTGGTGTCATTGAAGCACGTTTCATGCCGGCAATATTGAAAGGTGTTCTGGAGAAAATGCATGAAGGTCCTATAACCGGTTCTTATGTCCGTGATATACGGGTATCAGTATTCGATGGAAAAATGCACCCGGTGGACAGTAATGAAGCAGCATTCAAGACAGCTGGGCGCATGGCATTTCGTGATTGTTTCATCCAAGCCGATCCTAAGTTATTAGAACCGATATATGATGTGGAAATTGTCACTCCCGATGACTATATGGGCGAAATCATGAGTGATATTCCGGCACGACGCAGCATCATTATGGGAATGGAAGCCGATGGTCATTATCAAAGAATCAAATGCCGTATGCCATTGTCTGAATTGGACAAGTATTCCTCGTCATTGAGGAGTATGTCGCAAGGAAGAGCCACTTTTTCCAGTGGTTTCGCTGAATATGCAGTTGTGCCGTCACAGTTGCAACAAAAACTGCATAATGAGTATATAGCGCACCAGCATGATGAAGAATAATAATGAATATTTTCAGCTTATTGTGGTAGGATATGACATTATTTGCATTGTTTAACACTCAATTTATCGTATATTTGTGTTCTATACTTTGTATTAAACATCGAAAACGGAGTTCAACAATGGCTAAACGCTGCCAAATAACAGGAAAAACAGTTCTTGTGGGTAATAATGTTTCCCATGCTAACAATCGCACTAAACGTCGTTTTTTACCGAATCTTCAGAAAAAACGCATCTGGGTTGCCGAAGAGCAACGCTGGGTAACAATGAAAATTTCTACAAGTGCTCTTCGCACTTTAGATAAAAAAGGATATACAGCGATGATGCGTGACCTTCATGCATAATCGTCTCACAGTGACTTACATTTCAGCCCTGTCGAAGTAATTCGGCAGGGTTTTTTTTTGTGTTTGTTAAAGCATTATGATAAGATGAAGTTTTTGTATTGCTGTCTTTCATCGTAATTTGCACTTGGTTTATTGATTTATAACTTGTAACGGTAACACTCTATGTCTCAATTATTGGAAGTCCGCAATCTTGTCACAGAGTTCCGCTCTGAAAAAAGAGTAACGAAAGCGGTAAATGATGTTTCTTTTTCACTCAAAAGAGGCAAAACGCTTGGTATTGTCGGGGAAAGTGGTTCCGGTAAATCGGTCACATCACTTTCTGTCATGCGTTTAATACCCGACCCTCCCGGAAAAATAACTCAAGGAAGTATTCACTTTTATGAAAAAGACGGCAAGGCAACTGACTTACTGACCTTACCCGAAGATACAATGCGCACTTATCGCGGTAATAGGATTTCGATGATATTTCAAGAGCCTATGACCTCGCTCAACCCTGTGTTTCGATGTGGTGACCAAATTATTGAAGCCATTTTGCTGCATCAACAATGCAGCAAAGCGGAAGCGCGCGAAAAAACGTTGCAATTATTACGTATGGTGAAGCTGCCCAGACCGGAAACAATGATTGACCAATATCCACATCAATTATCGGGTGGACAAAAGCAAAGGATCATGATTGCTATGGCTATGTCATGTAATCCGTCTTTGCTCATTGCGGATGAGCCGACAACCGCTTTGGATGTGACTGTGCAAGCTACTATTCTTGATCTTATGAGAGAGCTGCAAAAAGAACACGAAATGGCTATGATGTTTATTACTCACGATCTTGGCGTTGTTGCTGAGATTGCAGATGACGTCATTGTGATGTATAAAGGTAAAATTGTCGAAACAGGCTCCGTTCAACAGATATTCGAAGACCCACAACATCCTTACACTAAAGGCTTACTCGCTTGCCGCCCACGGCTTGATATGAAATTGAAGGTATTGCCAACAGTACGTGATTTCATGGAAGAACATCCGGATGGCAGCATTTCTGAACGTTCGCATGACGGGGTGACGGAGGTTTTGACGCGTGTGGCAATTACCAAAGATGAAATTGCATTACGCAATTCAGTGTTAGCAAAGACTACTCCCCTGCTTTCTGTCAAAGACCTTCAAGTATATTTTCCCATTCGGACCGGACTTTTCAGTAGCATAAAGGGATATGTAAAAGCTGTTGATACCATTACATTCGATGTGAAACCCGGCGAAACACTCGGCTTGGTAGGTGAATCAGGTTGCGGAAAAACAACAACAGGAAGAGCAATTTTGCGATTAGTCGAGCCAACGGGTGGTTCGGTACACTTTAATAACAAAAATGTGACCGAGCTTTCATCATCTGAACTCAAAACTCTTCGAAGAGATATGCAAATTATTTTCCAAGATCCTTACAGTTCACTCAATCCGCGATTATCTGTGGGCAGTGCCATCATGGAAGTCATGCGGGTACATTCAATTTTTAACTCTGATAATGAACGTAAAGATTATGCTCAATACCTTTTAGATAAAGTAAATTTACTGCCTCACCATTTTAATAATTATCCGCATGAATTTTCTGGTGGGCAAAGACAAAGAATCTGTATTGCTCGCGCTTTAGCCATGAAACCAAAGTTTATTATTTGTGATGAATCGGTATCTGCTTTGGATGTGTCTGTTCAAGCCCAAGTGCTAAATTTATTGGTACAATTGCGCGATGAGTTTAATCTTACGTATATTTTTATCTCACACGATTTAAGTGTCGTTAAATTTATCAGTGACAGAATTGCCGTAATGAATGCGGGAAAAATCGTCGAAATGGAATATGCTCAACAATTGTACGATATGCCAAAAGAGGAATATACTCGTTCCTTAATCAATGCTATTCCGAAAGGGACAGTAGAAGATATTAGAAAAAGAAAAATTTCCCAATAATACATCAATATAACATGAAAAATATTTTATTATCTTTTCTTTTTTTCGTTTGCAGTATCATTTCAACAGATACTCTCTATGCGCAAAGTAAGTCTACCGATATAAAGCGAATAATAACACTCACCAAAGCTGAGGACTATGTGCGGTCATTTTCAAAAATAATGACGCAAAAACTACAATCTACGTTTCAAGACCAATTT
>JAFLBY010000211.1 GCA_017302855.1 Candidatus Kapaibacterium sp. | reverse complement strand
ATTATTTATAGATAAATTAAAAAATTGCAAATAATATTCATTTCGAGAATAAACAGGAAGAGAATAGACGAACCTTGTCCCATTACCGTCAAATGTTGTAAATTCTTCTATTCTTTCATTAAAATTAGAAATAGGCACTCCTCTCTCGCGATCAATACTCGTTGCTTGTTGACCAATATCCGAAGTATTTTCTTGAGCATTAGCAGGTATGGGTATAGATATAGCATAACTCAAATTCTTTTTTCTTGTAGCATTAGTTAAATCTTTACGTTGTCTATATGCAATCATTGCGGCTGACTCCATATTACCATTACCATTTACTATACCATAATAACCATCTTTGACTGAAGGTGAATGATATGCACTATGTAATGATTGTCCCGGATCATTAGTGAAACGGAATATATATCTGCCGGGATTATCTCGAAACCAGTCATTTTGGCAATATCCCGGTTTATCAAAACCAATTTTTGAATATTCTGATGGTATAGTAAAACCATCTCCAAAGCTATTTGATGGTTTTACATAACTTTCATACATGACGGCACCTTGGTAATGAGAACCTAACATTTCCATTCCAAAACCAACTCCCCAGCTGCCACCCAAAACTGCTCCTATATGAAATAGAGATTGAGGAATTTTGTTTGTCACTGTACGTGGTGCAAACATCAATGGCTTATTATGATATGCTCGAAATGAACCCTTTGGTCCTTTTCCGCTAACAACAAACATATCTGCACCGGAGCGAGGAAGTGTTACATGAGGATGTCGTCTATTACCGGAGATAAATGGGTATTGCTTATCATAGACATAATCCATTTGTTCTCCAGTATTGGAACTTTCATTGCCGGCAAACAAATAGCCTGAACCACGAAATTTTGATATATCTTTTGTTTTATATTTTGAGACGGTCATACTTGTACCAGCCGTAAATCCCCCTAGTGCCCATGGAGTTACTTGTACGTCAAATTCACGCTCTTCATTGAAACTATTAGCTTCATCATACTCAATGAATGATGTTGAGGTTACAGAACTATTCGTCCATGGAAGAGTTAAGGATGATGAAGAGTTGAACAAATTTGTTGCTATCGTTTTTTCATTCTCATCAAATAAACTATTAAGCAGAGCCGTTGGATTCAACCCTGCCGAAAAACCTATATTGTTATTACTTACACTTAAACTTAAAGGTAAAAAACCATCAAATAGACCGAACCCTATATTAGCGGAAGCTGTCCAACCGGAAATTGAATTATGAAAAAACGTCGTCCCTAAACTTACGTTACCTAATAACTTTTTAGAATCAAAAAATTCCCCTATAAATTTTCCACCCGCGGAAGTAATTCTAATTGGTTCCGTTTTATTATGTTTTGTTATTTCCATATTTTTTATATCATCAGGTAAGCCATTTTTCATTCGAGCAATTGACCCCGGGCTTAAATTCCATCCCCACCCTACCCATGATGCTTCTTCTTCAGGTTTGATGCCACTATTGTAGGTTAGGTCTAAGGTATAATCACTGCCATTCGGACCCGGTACTGTAATTGCCGGTATTGAATAATTAAATTGTCCGGTAAATGGATCGACATATTGACTGCTGCCGCTTGAACCAAAGGCTTCAGGTTGTATTGTTGCCTGTAAAGGAAGCCACAGTGGAATTATTATTTCATGAAATAATACAATAAGTAGAATACTGGCTATTACTTTTTTTCTACGTCCGTATATCATAATTTATCTCTTGTATTGGTTACTGTTTTGTTAATGAATATAGGTAATTTCTTGTAAAACTGAGAGGACACCGTTTATACGTAAGCCCAAACTGTATTGACCATTCATCAAAGGTGTACCATCATTTTCAGGACGCCATTGATATAGGTGTGTACCTGATTTTGCTTCTACATTTTCCACTATCGTTCGCAATAAACTTCCCTGTTTATCATATAGACCTATATGGATACTACCGTTATGTTCCATTGTATAACTTATCGTTATTTCATCGTGGAATGGATTGGGATAACAGTGTAATGATACTGCTTTGCTCAGCTCTTTTTTACGAAGAATACCTTTGCCTTCACGCAGGATATTTTTCTTGGCTTCATTAATATCTTTGAATACTTCTTCATGCTTGCCATCACCTGACCACTCTACACCTACAGAATCTATAGTTCTATCGCGGGTTCCGACAAGTATCTCCCCTATGCCTTGCATCAATAAGCCATGACCTTGCATCACATTGTAACTTTCTGTTAAGCCATTACTATAAATATGGACACGGCTGCCGGCTATACTGTTGTGATTGCGGGACTCTACTTCTATTCTTGTATGATAATGTTGTGCAGATGTGTAACGGTATATCATCGGTATATATCCTCCCGTAAAGAGTATATCAGGATCATTATCATTATCCACATCTGCTATCATAGCTTCACCGGTTGCTGAAACTGTATCCGGCATCAATATCATACTCATGCGCTCATATTCACCACCGTTATTGTGATAAATTTCTGCATACTGACAATGGCAGGAACTTGTCGTTATATAATCTTTCCGACCATCCCCATCTATATCTGTAAACATACCACCGCTGCCTATTGGAAATATATGATGATCTCTACCATGTAAGACAAAACCTGATGAATTTGGTAAACCTGCCATAGGTGTTAGATACATCAATTCACCATTCATTCCATAATCAAAAGATAATCCTCTATATGATTGTTGCGAAAGTGTTTTGGTCGGGGTATTTGATTCTACTTCAAAAAAGTTTTTTGAGCCCTTATTAAGAAAGATACGTACTTTGCCTGTGGACATATCCGCTATAAGTATGTCGGGTTTGCCGTCATTATTTATATCACTGATGCTGGCACCACCTGCATTCATCTGCGGTAATATATCGTCATATTCTTCAAATGTTTTTGAACGTATATTGTAATAGAGTATTAATTGACGGCTTGGAGAAGTATAACCGGTTTGAGCTATAAGTATATCGGTATAACTATCATTATTCATATCTGCTGTTGAGACAGTCACCGGTACTGTTAATCCTTGTATTGTAAAGGCATATTCTTTGGAAAATGTTCCTCTGTTATTATAGACAAGGGTGGCATTATGGAGAGTATCATTGTGTCGTTTGTGTCCTACATAGAGTATATCTTTCCAGCCATTATTATCTATGTCAATAAAGACATGAGCACGGCAAATTTCCTGTTTTTCTTGCAATGGCTCGATTGTTCTTTGTTTATTTACCCATATAATCCCATTATAAGCCATATCAAGAAAGCCATCATTATTTATATCTTCCAAAGCAAGAGATTTATTGACTTTAGAGAGACTTTGAAGAAAAGTCGTATCAATATGAACATATTTAGTATCAGAGCTAAAGAGTTCTTTATCTTTGCTGTGTTCATCTTGTGTATAATGCACATCAATACAAAAGGAATATGGTCCTGTTTTCCATTGCCCTTCTTGTCTGAGAGCTTGATGATAATACTGTGTAGTTTTATTCGAGCAAACCGGTTTATGGAGTACATTATCCATAAGAATATGTAAATTTCCTTGGCTGCTGTCAATGACAATAAAAAATTGTCTTTGAGCAATATGCAAAGGTATGGGTATCTCAAGTTCTATTATTTCTATTCCTTGTTTAGTTTTTTGGAAAGAGAGTGGCGTAATTACATCTTTTTCTTCCATAGGAACAGGGTATCCTCCTTCAAACCCCAAAATACGTACCCGTGCTTTTGCGAGAGCATCACCGGAAGCAAGAAAGGAAATTTTTGTAATTTCAATTGGTTTACTAAGAGAAAATCGTTCGGCAAGAGCATCAATGGAACGAAGTGTATAGAACTGTCTATATCCGTCACTATAATAATTATGGAAAGATTGTTCCTCATCAGTTAAAGCGTTCATACTCCATGGCATGAGGAAAATACAATAGAGCATTGTTATTGCTCGTATAAAACGAGATTTACTACGATGTAAAGCTAATATCATATTTGTAGAGAGTATGATTATTCAAAATATCCGCACCCCTCCCTCCTATCTACTCTTATCATGGTATAATGCGAGTGATAATATTGTACAGAAAACAATGAAATTACCTGTCAACTTTGACAAGTCAGAGGAAAGAATATAGTATAAAAAGAATAAAGTGTAACAACTGTGAATGAACGAGAGAAACGGTTAATGTACGGAAAGCTAAATTGGACAATTTATTGATAAACAGAAGCCTGAAAAAGAACACTAACTTTGTACAACAAGGTAAAAAGTTAATACCACTACATAAAGCGAAACAAAACATTCAATAAAACTCTGCAATAGAGTATCTTTAACTTACTATAGAAAAGAATATATGATGACTCATTGCATATCATACTCACAGAATGAATTGCTACATTCAAAATTAACAAAATTTTTGAATTGTACAAATTTTTGTAAAGAAAATTTATACAAAGAAAGAAATGATTGGATTGATTGGTAATATAACTATGCTCTAACTGAGCTCAAAGACGATTTCAAAAGAGATAATATCTATACAATTATGTGTACATACTTGTATGTCTGTTTATTCTTCCCGATGTTAATCACTTTAATTGATATAGAAAGTGATATGTATCATGGAAAAAGATGGAGCATTGTATCATTACTATGACATCCGAAGGTTAGATCTCATATCCCTTTAGAAATGACCTTGTATATCTTTGATCTATATTTCATGCTTACTTTGCTGAGCTGTCTCTTCGGTTTGCTCTGCATCAAGTATGACTTTGAGTTTTATTTTATGTTTACCTTTTGTAGGGTCAATGTTTTTTGAGTAAACCACGCCTATGATAGCGTGGTTTACATTTTTAGTTTACTTATAATTACTTAAGAGGTTTACATCGCTAAAACTGACTCACTTAAGTATTTAAATATTAGTACTTTACAGAAAGTGAAATTTTACTCAAAATGAGGAAAAGTGCTCGTCGGGGGGTCGATTTAGTTTACATTTTACTCTGAATAGAAGAGTTCATTATACAGATTCTATCTCTATGCTCCGGTAGATATTCCCAGAGAACTAATAACAAAGAGAGTGTATGTTTACTTCTGACAGTGGCGGAGAAGATTTTAGTTTACATTGTAAAAAGAGTAAAATTGATAAATCATATAACCTTATGTTTTTACTTAACTTATGAAATATCGGTTTTGGGGTCGGGGGGTCGGTCTGGTTTACATCGTTGTAGTGAAACGAGTTTATAGTTTAGATTCAATAGTGTAGGTCTTCTCTATCTTCTTGATGTATGAAGATAAAGAGAGAGCGTTTACTTCGGGCAATGGCGGAGAAGATTTTAGTTTACATTGTAAAAAGAGTAAAATTGATAAATCATATAACCTTATGTTTTTACTTAACTTATGAAATATCG
>JAFLBY010000210.1 GCA_017302855.1 Candidatus Kapaibacterium sp. | reverse complement strand
TTATGTTTATACCGGTTTGATGAAGATGCTTGATAATGAAGCAAGTTTAGCTGGAGTAATCGGTCATGAGATAGCTCATGCGGAGCGTCGTCATTCAGCGAAGCGTATGATAAATACTTATGGCGTATCGCTTTTGTTATCAGTTGCTCTCGGTAATAATCCATCACAGTTGGAATCATTGGCGGGTAATCTTTTTGGGAATTTGGCACTTTTAAAAAACTCACGCGATGATGAAAGTGAATCTGATGAGGATTCTTTTAAGTATTTGCGTTCAACAAATATTTGGTATGCCGGGGGAGTGAAGTTTTTCTTTGAAAAAATTCAAGAGCAAAGTTCAAGTACTGCAATAGAACGATTATTATCTACCCATCCATTACCAAGTGATAGAGTACAAGCCGTGAATGAAATGATACAAAAAGCAAACTTGCCGACACCAACAGAGGCAACATTACGCAGCGTACCGTATCAGGCATTTCTCAAGACATTACCATAATTTTCATTCTTTCGTTGTTTAATTGAGAACATTGCCGTATTTTTGTATGTTTTTTTCACACATGGAGTAATATGAGTACATATATTGTCAACCCGGTTGTAGTACGGATGAAAGAATCGTCCAAAGGTAGTATTTACCAATCAATCGTAGCGATGGGCTTGCGTTCTCGTCAGATTAACGATAATATCAAAACCCAACTTCTTGCACGCATGGAACATGTGGAAACTGATCAGGATGAGTCCGAGGGTCCTAATTATGACAAAATGGCAATCAGTCGCGAATTCGACATCCTTGCAAAGCCGACATTTTTGGCTATGAAAGAAATACACGATGGAAAACTGTCATTCAAAATGCCGGACGCAAAAGCATAATATACACGGGAAGTGACGTGGTGAGGAAAATTTCTATGTTCAAATTACAAATCCTTAGAAATCAAGACAGCCAATCATGACAATCACTATGCTTACTCTAATCCCGGTATGATAATGATTTCACATAAGCCATTGGGAAATAACCTGATGGCTTTTTTGTTTTTATGGTAGCCATGAAAGAATCACTTCAAGGAAAAAAAATACTCTTAGCCATAACAGGCAGCATCTCCGCATATAAAGCTCCGCTACTTGTTCGTGAATTCGTCAAAGCCGGTGCGGAAGTTCGTATTGTCATGACAGAGTCGGCACAGAAGTTTGTCACACCACTTGCCCTCCAAAATACAAGTAAAAACAAAGTCATTATTGATATGTTCGATGATTCTATACAAGAACGAGGATCATGGCATATCCATCTTGCTCAATGGTGTGATTGTATGGTCATTGCTCCTTGTTCAGCGACAACATTGGCTCGAATTGCTCATGGCTTTGCAGACAATGCACTTACAGCATTGGTCTTGGCTCTTTCGGATGTCCCTTGTTATATTTTTCCGGCAATGGACACAGATATGTGGTTACATCCCGCCACACAGAATAATTGTGATATAGTGCGCAGCTTTGGCTATCATATCATTGAACCGGCGCATGGTGAATTGGCTTCTGGGCTGATTGGCATAGGCAGAATGCATGAACCAACGGAAATAGTATGTTTAATTGCTCAAAAATTGCAAACAGAGAAAGTACGCATTCCGGCTTTGAAGGGGAAAAAAGTATTAATTACAGCCGGACCTACCTATGAACGTTTGGATGCAGTAAGATTTATAGGTAACTTCTCATCAGGGAAAATGGGATTTGCTTTAGCAGAATATGCAAGGAATAACGGAGCTGAGGTGATACTCATTAGCGGACCCGTTGCTTTGAAGGCATCAACTACAATACACAGGATTGATGTGGAAAGTGCCGAGCAAATGTTTGTGGCGGTATGTGATAATTTCCCATCAGTTGATATTGCAATTTTTGCTGCTGCCGTTGCAGATTATACACCATTGCATCCGGCGACTCATAAGATGAAAAAGGAGCACTTGGGCGAAACTCTCTCTGTTTCCTTAAAGCAAACACAAGATTCATTAGCTTGGGCAGGTAAGAATAAAAAGCATGGGCAATATATTGTCGGATTTGCCTTAGAAACTGAGAATGACCTTGAGCAAGGTAAAGGAAAGCTCAAAAGAAAGCAATGTGATATGATTGTAGTGAACAATGCTTTGACAAAAGACAGCGGATTCGGGTCAGATAATAATACAATTACCATTGTGAAAAAAAATGACGACATATCACCGTTTCCGCATTTATCAAAAAGTGAATGCGCGAAAGTAATTTTCGAGTCAATCATAAATGATTATGCAAGCAATGAAGAACTCTGAGCATTTTATAGGAAAAATTAGGCAATTAAATACTTTATTGCAAAAAGAGTCGGCAGTGATTTCTTATACAAATGATGATATAAACGAGTATTCATTGCGTTGCGATGTACATGTTCTTCACAAAAAGATAGGAAGCATTTTACTATATTACAGTCCCAAGAGAAACAGATTTAAAGCCGATATTTCATCTATCAGCAGCAATAAGATCTATGATATTTTGGCACAGAATATTGAAGAGATTGTTGAAAAAAAACCGAAAAAAGCAACGGAGCAAACCGCCGTTATTGCAAAAGGATTACTCGCTTATGTGGATGGATCTTTCAGCAATACCGTAGTCTCATACGGTGCGGTTATCCTTCGAGAGGGAAATATTGTGGCTGAGTTTTCCGGTAAAGTTCTTGATCCGGATTATCAGCATGCACGACAAGTAGCGGGTGAACTTATGGCTGTGGGTAAAGTTATTCAGTGGTGCCTTGCACAACAACAGAATCGGATTGCAATCTATTATGATTACGAAGGTATAGAGCATTGGGTAACAGGTAAATGGAAGGCAAAACAATTACTCACTCAACGTTATCGTGATTATGTACAAAAAAGTGGAGTTTCCATTCAGTGGGTAAAAGTTGCTGCTCACACAGGTGATTATTGGAATGAATATGTTGATCAATTAGCAAAACAAGCTGCATTATTATAGGAGCATCAATGAACAACACACATCAAATTGTCGAAAGAGTCGCTGAACTTTCGCGGTTGTCTTTCAATGAACAAGAAAAGAACATCTTCGAGGAACAGTTCGGAAAAATCCTTAACTACATTCAAACAATTGAGAATTATGATTTGAATGCTGTAGAACCCTTGTCGCACATTGTGACAAATCAGACCTCGCAAAGAGACGATATTCCGTCTCCGAGTTTAAGCGTTGATGAAGCATTGGCAAATGCTCCCAAACGCAATGAAACATTTTTTAAAGTACCGAAAGTACTTCAGAAATAAGCGGCATTAGCTTGGATTAAACGCTTGCACATAAAGCGGCTCTGCTGTGATTGTGTCCGTAATCTGACCATTTGCATAATAGATTGCACCAAGTTTACCGATGAAACGCGGCGTTAAACGATTCAAGCCGCTTAGCTGTTTTCCGATATTCTGAAAATGTAAAGCACCGGGACCGCAAAGAATCTTTGATTGAATTTCCGGAATATTCATGATTGATTCGTAGTTCATAATTTCAATGTTTCCAATATCTTGTGCGGTTTTGTTGAAGTGCTGAACATAGAACAAATCTTTATGTGAATGGACTATTGTCAGTAGTGAATCTGCATCACAATATTGGGCAAACTCTATTGCAGCATGAGCTACACTATGCAAACTTGGAACAGATACAAGCTGTATATTGGTGTGAAAGAGAAATCCCTTGACAAAACTATAGCCGATTCGTAAACCGGTAAAAGAGCCGGGACCTGCGGAAATAGAAACAAAATCAATATCATTGGCGGATTGTCCAACGCTTCGTAGCAGCTGATTTGTCAGTTCTGCCAATGCAGCATCATGTATATTTTTAACATAGAGTGAATATTCGGCAATGAGTTCATTGTTGTCGTGGAGAGACACGCCACAGGTGTTGCCGGATGTTTCATACGCTAATTGTAGAGCCATAGTCAGTACATGAATTGAAAACGAAGTTTTTGCTTAGCCGCTTGCTTCGTAATTTTGGGTAAATATTTTTATTAAAGAGAACAAATTTATGACATCAAGAGAAATTCGACAGTCTTTTTTAGATTTTTTTGCTTCAAAGAACCATAAGATTGTTCCAAGCGCACCGGTTATTCCACATGGTGACCCAACACTATTGTTTACAAATGCGGGCATGAATCAGTTCAAAGATGTGTTCCTTGGTCAAGGAAAGCGAGATTTTTCCAGATGTGCTGATACGCAAAAATGTATTCGTGTTTCCGGAAAGCACAATGACCTTGAAGAAGTAGGATACGATACCTATCACCACACATTGTTTGAAATGTTAGGGAATTGGAGTTTTGGTGACTACTACAAATCCGACGCTATTGCATGGGCTTGGGAATTGCTTACTGTTGTTTGGCAGTTACCAAAGGAGCGATTGCATGCCACTGTGTATAGAACCGATGAAGAAGCATATTCGTTATGGACTCAATTTCTACCTCCGAGTCAGATTCATTATTTCGATGAAAAAGATAATTTTTGGGAAATGGGTGATACCGGTCCTTGTGGTCCTTGTTCTGAGATACACTTCGATAGAACCGCTGATTTATCCGGCGGACCTTTGGTGAATGCCGGAGTTCCCGAAGTAATTGAAATATGGAATTTGGTGTTTATCCAGTATAATAGACTGGCTGACCGTTCACTTCAGCCCTTAGCACAAACGCATGTTGATACGGGTATGGGATTCGAGCGGATTTGTGCCGTGATGCAAGGAAAATTATCTAATTATGATACCGATGTGTTCTCGCCAATTATTGAAAAAATCGAAGAACTTACCGGCAAAAAATACTCAACCGACTTAGATAATAAAGACGGAATAGCCATGCGAGTCATAGCCGATCATATCCGTACACTTGCTTTTGCCATCGCTGACGGTGCCGTACCTTCCAATGATGGCAGAGGATATGTCTTGCGCCGCATTTTGAGACGTGCCTCAAAATATGCAAGAAATCTTGGTGTACATGAACCGTTCTTGTTTCAATTGGTTGGAGTCCTTGCTCAAACAATGGGGGATATTTTCCCGGAAATACTTGAACGACAATCATACGTGGAATTACTCATAAAAAATGAAGAAGATAGCTTTCTATTAACTCTCGACCGAGGTATTGAAAAATTTGAAAATATTTCATTCTCTGATCAGAACGTTATATCCGGTGCAGATGCTTTTCAACTATATGATACTTTTGGATTTCCTTTAGATCTCACGGAGTTGTTGGCTCGTGAACGTGGGTGTACTGTTGATATTGAAGGATACAAATTACTTCTCCATGAACAAAAGCAGCGTTCGAGAAATGCAAGAAAAAAACATGTTCAAATTGCAGATATGCCTTCTTTTGATGAAAAGTCTGAGTTTATTGGGTGGAATGTATTAGAATCAAAAGCAAAAGTTTTATATGC
>JAFLBY010000021.1 GCA_017302855.1 Candidatus Kapaibacterium sp. | reverse complement strand
TTCTCTCAAAAGAAGGTCTCGGCGATGAAAGCGTAGCTTTTATCGGTGATGATTTTCCTGACTATCCTTTGCTCAAGCGTTGCGGCTTGCCGGTCCGTTTAGATATTCCTCTTATAGGGATGATTGGTCGTTTGAATGAACAAAAAGGAGTGGAATTAGTCCTTGAAGCGGCGGAAAGGCTTTTTGCCGAGGACATTCATTTTGTTCTTTTGGGTGATGGCGAACAAGAAATGAAACAGAAATTTGCTGAACTTGCAGAACGCTATCCGCATAAAGCATCGGTTACACTCGGTTTCGATGATGACTTAGCTCATTTGATTGAAGCGGGTGCCGATATGTACCTTATGCCTTCTTTGTTTGAGCCGTGCGGATTGAATCAACAGTATTCTTTAGTCTATGGTACGGTGCCTATTGTGCGCTCTACCGGAGGATTAAAAGACACTGTGTTTGAGTACAATGAAGAAACAGGCGAAGGCAATGGGTTCGTCTTCAATGAGTTTTCGGCAGATGCCATGCTTGATGCCATTCATCGCGCTCTTCAACTGTACAGACAACGTGATATATGGCTGCAAATGGTCAAACAAGGTATGAAGGAAGATCATTCTTGGGGCAATGCTGCTCGTCAGTATAGTGAAATGTATCGCTCTATCATGAAAGATTTAGAATAACATACCGTCTTTGGAAAACGGCGGGAGAATAAGAAAACAAAACGGAACGCTCGACCACATTATGGCGAGCGTTTTTTCTTACCGATGGACTGACTCGCTCATCCTAATGGCATGATGAACAACTGCCCGGTTTGGGGCTGCCTTATTTGTGGGTCAGAAATAATGCAATGCCGATATTCATTTTATGGCGATGTTTTTTCATCACTGTGATACATAATTGATTTGCTTAATATTTATACAATGAAAGTAATAACCTCACTCTCAGCTTTATTTTGTACATGTCTGATGATTGTCGGCTGTAATGATCGCTTCTCACCCGTGGGATCTGATTTTCTGAGCGACACTGTCGGTGTGTTTACTGTATCAACAGATTCAGCCGCATTATTTACATCAACAAAAAGCTATCATCGTAAAATCAGCTCGAATACACTTTTTAATAATGGTGTGGTCTATATTGGAAAATCCGGCGACTTAGAAGCTTTCACTTTGCTCCGCATGATTAATATACCCGATACCCTATCGCAATTAAATGCTGCGGATATTGTGTCGGCAACACTGAAACTTGAACCCATACGCTACACTTTTGGTGATTCTGCTGCCAATATGCTTCAATTCTCGGTCGTAAAAGTCACTAAACTGTGGCGACCTACGGCAACTCTCGACACTATTACCCAAGATTATTTTGATTCCAAACAATTAGCGTCATTTTCCGGCACTATTCCTCTTCAGGATAGTGTGGCAGCAATTACTATGGATTTCGATAAAGATATTTTGTTGGATTGGTTTAAGCTGCGCAAACTTGCTGGTAATGATTCCGCTATTTATGGGATTGCATTGCGTCCTCAATCGGGCAGCACCGTCATAAGAAGTTTTTCTACGGGGGTGGTAGGCAATACGCAAAGAAAAACTTCTACAATAGAGGTAATCTATCGTCGAGCCAATGCTGTTCTTGATACCGTAATTTTACGTTCGGGATATGATGCCTCATTTCTAAGTTCACCAATCCCTCAAACAGACGATATTGTGATACAGGGAGGATTGCCTTTGGTGACCGAGTTAGTGTGTGATTTTTCGTCCTTACCGCCAAATGTAGCCATACAAAAAGCCGATTTGGTCTTAACTTTTGACCCGTCGCGCAGTCTTTTCGGCAATAAAGGTACGGATTCTATATTGACTGCAACGTATATTGATTCCACAAGAAATAATTTACTCGGCACCACTTTTGGCATACGCACCAAAGGGACAAATACTTTCAGCTACCCGCTTGTTTCGGGTTTTGTCGAAGCCGGTTATCGAGGAAAAAATAAAAGGGGCACTTTGTTATTGCAAGTCTATGACAGAATTGCAAGAACCGATCGTTATGTCTTTTATGGCATAAATCATCCCGATAAAACCAAGCGCCCTAAAATGACAATTATCTATTCAACACGACCATAAGTTATGAAGCGAATTTTCTCAAACACATATCGTGTGATTCTTACCCTTTCATTGTTCATTCCTGCAATAGCGTTTGGGCAAGGCGGTTCAAATTATTCTATTTTTGGCGTGGGGGACAGGGTCTATTCGATGGGTGCAGGTTATGAATCATTCGGCAATACACAAATTGCCAATACTATGGCAACGGGTATCAATATTCAAAATCCGGCGGCATGGTCTTTTGCTGACAAAACACGCTTACAAGCAGGATTTAGATTTAATCAAATAGCCACGAACAATGCAACAATATCAGGCAGCCAGAACAATGGGAAAATGGATGGCATTGGGGTATTGTTTAATGTGGATACCACAAAAGGGTTTTCCATAGCATTGGGCATAACCCCTTACTCAAATGTTAATTATGCCATTTATACGCCTGTGTCGGTAACGCTTGACGGCTCATCATCGCTTGGTGGCATCACCAATACTTCCGGTCGGGGCGGTATAACCCAGGTTTTTGCCGGTGCTTCATATAAAATTTTCGATGGTCTAAGAGCCGGTGCTTCCATACTTGGTCTATTTGGTACCATCAATACAAGCATTTCAACACAAATTTATACGACCAATGCACTGAGTTCTGAAATTAACCGACGCGATGCGGTCAGTGGAGGTGGCGTGAGTGCCGGTTTTATGTTCGAGCCTGTTCGCAATCTTACAATCGGCGTAGCAGGGGCATTTTATTCCTCACTTGACATCAGCACTGCCCAACGCAGCATATCGCTCGGCTCCATCAGAATTGGCGATACCACAGCACAATTCACTTCTGCTACTCCAATGCCCTCCACTATTGGCTTAGGTATTTCCTATCGTTCGGGCAAATTTCTCTTCGGCACGGATATACTTCTCACAGACTTCTCATCCTTTTCGTACAGGGAAGGAAAGTCAAATTATACTTCCGGGCAAAGAGTCACTTTCGGAATTTCGCGCTTGGGCACATTTGCACCGGGTACATCATTTGGTGATCGCATCAACTTTAATATGGGTGGCGGCTATGAAACATTACCTTTTACCGTAAAAGACCAGACTATTGCCGATATATTTCTTACTGCCGGCATGGAATTGCCCATCACAACAGATGCACTGCTCGGCATCGCTTTTTCCGGCGGGCAGCGCGGCATCACCGATAATGGTTTAGTAAAAGAAATGTTTGCTCGATTTACTGTCAGTGTTACCATCAATGAAATATGGTTCCAGCCCTTTGCAAGGGAGTAAAAAAACGAGAACTGCTGTTTCTGATAAAGTCAAAACAATACTTTTGCGATTGATTCTATGACTGTCATCTGCTTCTTTTTTATGTGATGAATAGCAGGGAAACATCATTTTTATACAATAAATTTTGTACTTTGAAAATTTTGTTGTATGTTGCATCTGTAATTGTTACATTTTTTTTACACTTTACTTTTGGAGTTTTTCTATGTCCAAAGTACGTATGCTTTCGTTATTTGGTGTGGCTGCAATTACAGCTGCTTATTTATCATCCTGCGCATTGACTGTTCCCGTTGCTGCAACAAGCAATCCGGTTGGCAGTAAAGTAGGAACATCCTCCGGTATGGGAATTTTACGTTTCATTATTTTATCTCCTGATTCCGGTATTCAACAAGCTGCCAAAAATGGCGGTATCACTAAAATATCAACTGTTGATTTCAAACAAACGGATATTTTAGGTATTTTCCAAACATATACCTGTACAATTACAGGTGAGTAAGAAACGACAATTCTCTTTTGTGTATATAAGGAATGGCTTTATGAGCCATTCCTTTTTTTTTGAATACATTTAGAACACAATGAAAATTCTATTATCTATCATCGTCATTCTTTATTGCTGCATTGTTGGAGGATGTGCGTCTAAAGTACAAAACAATACCGTTCGCTTTGGTGTAAATTCATGTTTCCGACTTTTAGATGACGAAACTGTCATTACAGCGGATAAAAACGTGGAAATGTTTTTCACCGAGCACTGTGCTTTATCCGATATCTCTATGGCTTTTAATCGCATTATTCGTCATAAGAACAATGATTATGTATTTATCAATCTTGTTACCGATAAAAAGATTGATGAAATTAAAAAAATCATTCAAAATGACTCTACACTTCGTTTTACCCACGGTCGCTTGGGTACCGAACCCGTAGCTGATTATACAGCAATAATAACAGAAAAAAAAGAACATTGGAACTATTATTTGTTGTATGTTGATAAAACTATCGGGCAACCCTTTGCCATTATAGTATGCAGCAAAAACAAACAAACAGTGCAAAAATATTTTGACTCTCATGATTATATAATACAAAGGTTGAATTGTGAAGCATCTGAATAAAAATGTATTTCTCCTCACATTGATATGTTGTTTATGTGTTTCATGCGGCGGTGTACGACCGATTGAGCTGTTCTATACAGGCACAAATTCAACTATGTATTTTATCCGTCCCTTTACTATGAACGGCGACGAAGGAGAAACAGAAATGGACATTACGTACCGGCACACAACCGGTAATAGCGATACCAACAAAGTAATATGTAAATTCACCTTTTACTCTGAATGGGCAGGCATTGAGAAAGTGAAGGATGTCTATTTTTTATTACAACCGGAATCAACAAAAATCACTCTTACCAATATCAACAGATACTTTGTTGAGCGGGATAATAATATTGCACGATATGAAGCGCAAATGACATACGGTGACTTAAAGAAATTCATTGCCGCATCATCGTGTACATTCCATATTACAATACCTTCGACAACTCTTGTCTATGGTCCAAAAGGTTCTGTCGCTAAAGTGCGCGAAATTGTCAAAAGAGAAATGATTGATTTGATTGAATGAAACAAAGGTGTGGAAGCAGATGCTACCGTGAATGGTATGGTGCTTACTTCGCCGGCACTATTACGCAGAGTGACAATACCTTTGGTGGGACGAGGTGCTTGTATAGCCAAAAATCCATATTTCTTAAATCTTTTATCTGCATTACTGTATTCTTCTGTTTTCCATGTTGGCGTTGGAAGGAACATAAACTCCTTCCCATAATGATCAACTTGCGCCGATGCTGTTTTTGAGAAACAACATATAAGGGCAAAACATATCACTATTATACGAGACTATATCATATCGTGACTTCCATAATGAACTTAGACACTCCAAATATACGATAAATATGTAATTGTCCTGTATTTTATTGTGGTTTGGATATGGATATTGTGAGCAATCGCACATTCATTTTCACAAACGAGGAAAGTAATCATGTTTACTTAATAAATGGAATTGGTGATTCTTTCTTCGTCCAACCTTTTTCAATATGTTTAAATTTTATTCTCTCTAAATCAGTAATTTTTTGATTAGTATAATTGTAAGATGAAAAACTTGAATATTCTCTATCATAATTCGATGAAAAATTGTTGAGTGTATCAATTGTTTTCAAGTTAATATATTTTTTTTCAACAATACATTGCATTATGCTATTTTTTTTCCAAATAGTTTGCATTTCACCTACTTGCTCTTTATGTACAAATGGTAATCTCACTATTACTTTTTTTCCTTTTAAGAAACTATTATCTTTTCCAACAAGGTAGCTGAAACACAGCAAAGACCTTCGATTCTTTTTAATCTTTAAGAACATTGGCATTGTTTCTAAATAAGGATACATTGGACTTGATTGCATTGCAACATCACTAAGAAGTAATTTTTTTTCATTAGATATTCGTATTTGACTACTATTGATAGGATATTGTGAATTAATACCCCAAAAATCTTTATTATTGTTTGAATTTGATTTATCAATGAAATAGTAGTACAATGACCACATACTAAGTAGTACATATATATCTTTACCCATTTTATTAGTTATAGTAACATTAAAAGCCAGTCTATCATTAGCAAGTACAACTTTCGTTTTCAATGTAACTGAACGTGAAGAAGCGGCACAAACGAAAACAGAAACATGTAAGAAAAGTATTAATATTAATCTAATCATCATAAAAATCATTTTTTTAGATAAATAATTTTAGAATTTAGCCTGATATTGTAGTACTCTGTCTTCACATTCTTATACATAAAAATTCCATCATAAAAATCTTCACAATTGCTTTAACCCCGATATAAAATCAACGCTATCTTTTTAATAGACAATTATTTTACTTCTTTGCACTTCCCCCGTTATGTTATTGGTAAAAATCAAAAAATATGTTCCGGATGGAACAAGATGTATATCAATCATTTGTGCATTATCCGAGGAAATAGGCACTTCCTTATGTCCCGTAATTGCTGATACTAATTCAACTGTATAATCAGGTGAAAGTCCTGTGACAAAAATAAAATCATCTGCCACAGTGGGTGAAACAGAAATACGCTGTGTATCCGCTACATTGCCGATAGCTGAGACCTCCGTTTTGACCGATACATCAAACTCATCCGCCGCCAGACCGCCATTGTTATCTAATGCCATCACATAGATTGTGGTATTGCCGTCTTTGCCTCCCGTTAAAATGAGTTTACCGTTTTGAATTGAAGTATTGATCAAAGAAGTATCGTTACTTGTTGCAAAAAAGAGAAGGGAATCGCCTTGAGTGTCTGCAAATATAGTTGATAAAGTAAGAGAATATTTTTCAAAATCTGTTTCGAGTTTCAAATTATCTATGGCTTTGATGACCTTTGGCGATTCATTATACGCTGAACGTTTAGGTTTCCAGTAATAATAATTCAGATATTTGAAACCTAAGGTATGGACATCACAATCTGTATTAACAAGGATGAGTCGGAATTTTTCATTGGGCGTGGGACTTGAACTTGTAAGCGAAAAAGATTCGCTCGCAGTGTTTGGTATCAAAGACCATGAGTCGCCCGCATCATTTTGCCACAATATTTTTCCTTGTGATTTTATGACATTACCCTTATGTTGAGCATTATTTGCAGGTACTCTTGTATAATTACCCAATGCTAATTCTATAGGAAAGGTTTGACGCATGAAATCAAATCTCTTTTTATAGAATTCACCATTAAATTTAAGAGAGATAACACTCGGATACACATCTCCTTCGATATTCTGATATAACTGCAAGAAAAAATCCTGTCCTTTATATGGTGAATCATTACCGGTTTTTAATTTACCCTCGTCAAAACGCGGAATTACTTCCCATTGTACATTAGCTTTGTTTTTCCAAAAGTACTTATTTTCTTGTTTAATAATACTTCCTTCATGCCAAGCGTTTTGTACATTTTCTAAAGAATATGGTCCGAGCAATTCATCAATAGAAAGAGCGGAATAGGCGGGGGCGTTCGATGTGTCAATGCGGGTAATTAATTTTTTTGCTAATGGTTCGCAATCAAGTAATAAACGTTTATGCAATGTTTCGGAGTAGTAATCTGTTTCAAATTGTCCGGTAAAATCACTTGCCCAAAATTTCCGGTCGAACCAATCGTGTCCATTGACTTCCAATTTTAATTCGGGATAAATACGATAAAGATGATGAAAAAACTCATGTTGAAGCCATTGCGGTAAATATGTTCTTCGCTCTATATCCGTATAATTACCTTTGCCAAGATGTGCGGGTTTTCGCACTACCCATTTGTCATCGGCAATAAAAACAGGTCCACCTTTATTATCAGCACCCATGCCTCCTGTTATAAAAGACTCATCATCAAAGACAGGAAAATCAGGCACATGCGACGGATAGTTAATCATAAACCAATCGGTGGTGTCTTTTGCTTGCTGTGTCAGAGCATTCAGCACTGCCCCATAATCACCCGATGCAACGTATGGCTTTTCCTTTGAAACACTTACGGGCAGGCATAAGGTATCAAGTTCTATAAACCCTAAATGCACATCTAATGCTCCATTGGTGATAGCTTTAATATATTTAACGAATAAATTCAATGATTGGCGAATAATTCGATAATTATTTTCTTTTAACTTGGAATTTAATGTATGGGTAACAAATTGTCCGGTCCCATTGGCTAATTCTTCTTTTGTTGTAGGTAAAATTCCCTTTGAGCAACCAACCAAGACTATATTCATATTCACTTTTTTTACCTTAGCTTGTGGATTGGGCTTCAATCCATAGGCAACAATATCTTCCATCATACGCAAGCCATAATAACAATGAGGAGAGCCGACATTTGCACCGTTAGGAGCTTCCCAAACATTCCACCATATATTATCACCAATGGGGTACGTTTTATAGATATCATCCATCATTGCTTTAGCTTGAACAAAATTTCCGGCTTCGATTGCTTCTTCGACTTCGACAAATGTTGTTAGTGCTTTGACAGCATGATTATTAAATACTTTTTTACCGCCATAACATTCAAAAAATTGGTCTAATGTTGTGGCTTCACAATCGCCTTGTGCAAGTGTTGTCAAAGGAAAAAATACTACAAAAAGCAAATGAAAAAAATAGAATCGAATAGATTGTAAATAAACCATAGTTTCTCTTTCTAATATTATATGAAAGTTGAAAAATTATGCACGGAACTAATATATTCGGCGTACTCACGGTGGAACACTTCTCCGGTATGATTCTTTTCACAAAAGATATATAGTTATTTTAAAAATAAATATCTATGATCTCCTCATACATGTATCGGTTCATTGCAAGCATCCTGACTATTGCGGTATATATACGAAGCAAAGAGTTTTATGCTCTTTCATATTACTCTACACAAATCCTATACTTTCGCAACCTTCGTAGCTTTCAATCAAAGATTGAACACGCCAAACTTACGAAACTTTATGCATATACTTATAATGCAAAGCGATAATAGTAGCGTTCAACGGAATATTCGGGTAGAATTGGATTATTATGCAGAATATTGTCGGTGATTGATTGTGCACAAAATGCACCATACAGTGCCCCCCTTCCTCCTAAACCATTGACAATCATTATGTTTTTGTGCATCGGATGACTACCTATAACAGGGTAACGATCTTCAATCCCGGGTCTGATACCGACATGATGGGCAAGTACATCAGGTATGATGTTCGTCATGGCAGTAAAATCAGAAAGTAATTCTTCACGTGCTTGTTGTGTGGGAGTATAAGTAAGGGCATCATGTTCAATCGTTGCACCTATACGCGCAGTGCCATTTGTTAATGGTAAAAAATAGGTGCCATTATTAAGAATAAATGTCGAAGAAAAATCAGAGGGCATCTTCACTGTCAATACTTCGCCTTTAAATGGAGCAAACGGTAGCCACGACCAATAAGGATTATACATCATTTCCCAACCATAACACATGATAATTGTTTGTTCGGACGAAAAGGAAATTTCTTGGTGAAATGTATTGTGAAGTATTGTACATTGTGTTGATAACCATGCTTTAATGTCATGGATAAGTCCTATAATATCTAATCTGCCACCACCATGAATAATGCCGGCACCATAGGGAGTATGAATCGGTAATAGTGTTTGACTATATGGTGAAAGCCATGCGTGATAATCCTCTTTTTGTATCTTTTTATCCCACGATAATTGTTCACTTTGATCACGAAAAACACGAACAATCGGCATAGAAAAAAAATAATGTTTACCGGTCTGATAATGTAATGCAGCATTGCAGTCAAGAAGTGCAGACATGAGTAGATCAATATTCGCTGTTTTGACAATTCTTTTTCCGGCAACAGGATTAATAATACCGGCAGCAATTCGCCAAGCGGCTGCATGGAATTGATTGTCAATAAGTGTGAGTTTTATTGATGGATCATACTTCAATAAAGAAAATGCCGTGAGTATTCCGGCAATACCGCCACCGACAATAATAATATCGCTATTTATTTCTTTTTCCATAGCAGAGCAAGTAATGGCAGCGATTCATAATTTGCACGCAAAGTGAGGATAATGCCCACAATGGCAATAATAGCATTGCCACCCCACATACCCACTGCCGGCGAAACATGATTACGGTCAGCAAGTTTTTCGCCCATAATGAGCATAGCCCAATAAAAAATATAAAAACCTAAGCTTATGGCAGCGCTGACACCAAAATTACCGCGTCGCGTAACCACGCCCAATGGAGCACCAATAAATACCAAGAGAAAACAAGCCATAGGAATTGCATATTTTTTATGGATTTCCACTTCATATTGATTTGCTTGATTACGATAGCTGTCCCGTTGAAACAAATAAGAATCCACCGCAGAACGCAAGCCATCAGATTGTGCAATAAATGCTCGTAATTCTTGTTCATTATCAATAGAAGGTAAGGCTAAGGACTTGTTCTTTTCATTGGCAAATAATTGCAATTCATGCCTGATAAGTGAATCGAAGCGATTTTTATTGACTAAGGCTGCATTGCGCTGTTCTTCCATAGCTGCAATATTCATTTCACGATCACCGCGAGAAAACACACCATTATCAGAACGCTCAAATAAAAAATCACGTGCTGCAATCACAACCTGATGACGTGAGAATGTAATATGCCGATAATCACCGCGATTGATTTTATTCACCTGATGAATTTCGCCGGAGCTGAGATCGAGAATAATTTTTGAATAATCCGACGAAAAGCGCACTTTACCTGTGTCAGCGGTAAGCACATTCGTCCGTGACGGATTTTGATAATCATAAACAGTCATACCATATAATGTGCCGGTGCTGTCTGTTTTTCTTGACAGAATAGTAAATCCTTCTAATTGTGTAGAAAACTGACCGGATTCAATAGCAAATGTAGGTTTTTTTCTCTGAATATCTTGCATCAATACTTTAAAAGCATGATTTGTGTCGGGCAATACATCATTATTAAATCGGTACATTCCATAAAAAATTCCTGCACCACAGAGTATCACGGGCAGCATCATTTTTACAAGAGAAATACCTGTAGATTTTACAATCGTTATCTCTTGGGCAGCGGACATATTTCCAAAAGCCATAAGAGTGGAAAAGAGCACACCCATAGGAACAGCAAGCACCACCATCCATGCTAAGCTATAAGCAATTACTTGGACAATAAGCAACGGTTCCAATCCTTTACCCAATAATTTATCAATATTGATGATAAGAAATTGCATCAAAAAGATAAACATAACGGTTAATGTTCCGAATAAAAACGGACCTATATGGAAGCGTAAAATATAACGTGCAAGTAACATAACAACATCATCAATGATATATGTGCGGAAAAAATAAGATTATGGTAAAACTTGTGTTAGAGTGTAATAATCATGATGGGCATCTGTGTGAATATTCAATACACCTGCGCGCACTAAACGCACCAATAAACGCGCTGCTCTTCGTTCGGATATATTACATATTTGAGCAAAATCTTTGACTGTGGCACGATTGTTTTTTTCAATAAATGCAAAAAGGCGACGCTCCTTGTCTCCGATACTTAAACGTAAAGGTGGCGCATCGTCACGCTGACTTCGTAAAATACGTACCATTTCTTTGCTTGCCGTGACGGATTCTTCACCTTGGCGTATATATACTGCACTTTCACCATCGGGTAGGTCAGGATCATTGAGAACACGGTGTGGTTTTGTGTCGCTTTCTTCGATAATTACGATAATTACATCTTTGTAATCAACCTCAATAATTTCATAAAATGGCTCAATAGGCGGTTCAATAAAAAAAGCACAAGCATGAACAATTTGTGCTATTTCTTCTTTTTCACTTTTTACGCCAACGATTTTTTTATTATCATCCACACCAATAAAAATATAACCGCCTTTGGTATTTGCAAAAGCACTGACTTCTTTCGCGAATTTTACCGGTGTTGTGAATTTTCTCTTAAATTCTACGGTGGTAGATTCGCCGGAAGCAATTAATTCTTTTACCTCGTGCCTTTTCATGGTGTTGCTCTTTGTTACATAAAAAAATTCCCCTTTTGCTAAAGAAGCACAAAGGGGAACACTAGTGTAAACGTGTTTATTGTGTAATAGTATATTTTTGCATGGATTTGGGAACCCAGAATGTTGCGGGATTATATCCCGGACGCGGCGAATAAAACTTTACATTTTGTATGCGTTTATTATAGGCACCCGGAATTTCATTAAGCCATAACACCGTATAAGGCTGTTCGTCATGAACAATGGCTTGAAATTCTTTCATGTATTCTACGCGTTTCTGCGCATCAAATTCCACACGATTCATTTCTAATAATTGATCAACACGTGCATTGATGAAACCCACATAATTTGAGCCTTTATTTTTTGTTTGTGATGAATGCCATAATTGATATGGGTCTGATGGTGTGGGGTCATTAACCCATGAACCAATCGAGGCATCAAATTGACCGGAACGAATATTTTCAAGATAAACAGTCCACTCTTGTTTTTGCACATTGGCTTTAATACCCACCTTTTTCATTTCTTCGGACACAATTAATGCAATATTTTCACGCACTTCATTGCCTGCATTGACAAAAAATGTGAAGGTAAAGTCCGTTTTTGTGCCATTAATATTTTTGTCGAGAATACCATTGCCATCGCTGTCTTTCCAACCGGCTTCTGCTAATAATTTCTTTGCTTTTTCCACATTAAAATCATAAGCCGGAAGGGCTGAATTATACTCAGGTAAATTTTTATAAATGACTGTATTTTGTAATTGACCGAAGCCGCGATTTACTTGTTGGCGCAAACGATCTCTGTCCACAAGATGTGATAGTGCCTGACGTACTTTTTTATCAGAAAAATAAGGTTTACGATTATTCCAAGAAATATAGGTATAAATTGTTTGCGGGTAGCGCACCTTTGTAATATGGGGCGTAGCAAGGGTGTCAATGGTTTCAACCCATAATTTAGGTGGGTTGATAGTCGGTATCATATCTAATTCCCTGTTTTTTAATGCCACAACAGCGGAATTAACATTATTCATTGTTTTATAGACCAATTTATCGGGGTATGCAGCGGCATCCTCATCATTTCCTTTATTCCAATATTTTTCATTGCGCATTAAACGAACATATTCATTGGTTCGCCATTCTTCAGCAATGTAAGGACCGGAACCAATCATGTATTGTGGCTCTCTTTTTCTTTCAGCCGCACCAAACCATTCCGCAAATTTTTTCATCGCAATGTTGTTTTCTACTTGCGTCACATCATTCGTTTGCGGTATGGTATATTTATCTGTAAAATTTTCAGGATCAAAAATATGTTTTGGCAGAATATACGTATTTCCTAATTGAAATTCAGCCATAAAATACGGCTTATTCATTGTAAAGACAATGGTATAATCATCCGTTGCTTGCACATCTTCCAATGATTCATAGTAATTACGTAAAGCCGTAGCATCAATTACCAAAGGATTTTTAATTGCTTTAATGGTAAAAACAACATCTTTTGCCGTAAGGGGTTTACCATCGGAGAAGGTAATGTTTTTTTTCAATGTGAATGTATAGGTTAAATGATCCTCGGAGACAATTGGCATAGACTCAGCTAATTCCGGACGATATTGCGATGTTTCATAATCCAAGACCAAAAGCGGCTCAAATATTTTTGTGTAAATGTCGCGGCTTGACGCATCATTTGTTGTGACGGGATTAAGACCTTCGGGGTCACTTAATTCATGCATAATAATCCAATCGCCTTTTTCGGGTTTATTGGGGTCAAAATCCTGTGGTGTGTTTTTATTATTGGTTTCGACGCATCCTAAAGCAAAACATGCCAAGAGTGCCGCCGCATACTTGCGCAGATGTCGGGAAATAATCATAATGGTTCTGTAGTATATGTGAAAAAAAGATATTATGAAATCAAATATCGTTCTTTGAGAATAGAAATATGATGCAATTCATGACCGAAAATAATCCATGCAATGGCGCGCGGAGTTATTGCACGACCATTAAGAGTACCTGTCCGCATCATATCCGCATCGCTAATGCCATGTTGAAATAATAATTGTGTTGCCAAACGCACTACGGTTAATTCTGCAAATAAAGCAGAGATAGGACGATTTGCAAAATTTGCATTTTTGACATAATTATCTTCATCAAAACCGGGGAGTGATTGTTTTTCTCCACGTGCAATGGCTAATGCACGATATTGCATAATGCGTTCTGTGTCAATAATATGACCAAGAATATCACGAGGTGTCCATTTACCTTCCGCATAAGCATAAAGTTCTCTGTCCTGCGGGAATGCTTGCCATATTGGCAATGATTGTGCCATTGGTGCTCTTAAGGACATATCAAGATCATCGCCGATAACTTGATTGATATAATTACGAAAAAACGGTGGATATTCTGCCTCAGAGGGGCGTGCTATTTGTGTTGCCATAATTGTTATCTCGGTATTTCAATTCGTGTAATAATTTGTGTAATAACATCTTCCGGAGTAATTCCTTCCATTTCTTTTTCGGGGGTCAGCATAATACGATGTCGCAGCACCGTAGCAGCCACATTTTTTATGTCATCGGGTGTAATAAAATCGCGCCCTTCCATTGCAGCAAATGCTTTTGATGCCATAAGAATACCCAAAGAAGCACGAGGCGATGCTCCTAAAGACAAAGCCGGATTATTGCGTGTTTGATGGGTAATTTCTGCAATATAATGTAATAAGTTTTCTTCTGCACGAATTTCTCGTAACGATTGACGAAAGCGTGTTAATTGTTCACGTGACATCACGGGTGTAACCGCTGAAATATCAAAAGAATTATTGCGCTGATGAAATTCGGAGAGAATTTTTTGTTCTTCGGTTAATGAAGGATAATGGACTTCAATTTTGACCATAAAACGGTCTAATTGTGCTTCCGGTAAGCGATATGTGCCTTCTTGATCAATCGGGTTTTGTGTAGCAATTACTAAAAATGGCGGCGCCAGCGTATGGGTAATTCCGTCCACGGTGACTTGCCGTTCTTCCATTACTTCAAATAAAGCCGCTTGCGTTTTTGCGGGCGCACGATTTATTTCGTCAATAAGAACAAAGTTGGAAAAAACAGGACCAGAATGAAAGGAAAATTCCGCTGTTTTCGGATTAAAAACCGATGTACCCACCACATCAGATGGCATTAAATCGGGTGTAAATTGAATACGTTGAAAATTGACATCCAAGGTGCGTGCCAACAGCTTTGCCGTAAGAGTTTTGGCTATGCCCGGCACCCCTTCTATCAATACATGACCGTCGGCAAGAACGGCAGCAATTAATAAATCAATCATACGATCTTGACCAACAACGATGCGGTGAATTTCCGCCCTTATATTTTCAACGGTCTCGCGTAATTCGCTGAAATCAACTCTGCTTTCAAACTGTGTACTCATGGGATACATCCTATTATTTAATACGTTTTATAATTTCTATCTGTACAGTTCTGCTTAAAAAACGAGCTTCCGGCAATGATGTAGTATTTACCCCCGGAGGCATTTTTGTTGAGCCATAGCCGACATTGTTGACAATATTGGCATTACGTTTAATATCTTTGATATAATCCGCCACTGCATTAGCCCTTGATTCTGCCAATCGTGCATTTAACTCGGCATCGCCTAATTTATCTGTATAACCGCTTACGCTAATGGTAGATTCGGTGTCCAATTCATCAATAAATCGTTTAATTGCTTTTTTTGCCGAACGATTAAGATTATCCTTCAACACATCAAATGTCATTAATGATAAACGCTCTACCGTAAATTCTGCCGTATCTTTTTTTATGGTAATAATAGAGTTCTGTTCATCATTGCGTTGTTCTTTGTCGGTTATCATAGCATCTATTTCTATAAATCCGTCATTTATTCCATTCATGATACGAATATGCTCATCGGTAAAGCGATGTCGCACAGGCTGGGGTTTGTTGTTGCCGTTTTGAGAAAATAATGATGTTTTTTCGAAACGACCTTTCATTGACCATTGGCTTATGGGATTGGCATTTTCGTCTTTAATTATAACTTCAATTTCTTGCGGCTCGACTTTTACCACTTCGGTGAATCGTGTGCGCAATAAAGGATCTAATATTTCATCGTCTTCACTTTCTATTTCCACGCGCCGATTATCTGCATATCCTTCTTCTACTTGTGATGTGGTTGGATTTTCGGGTTCGCAGCGACGGCTTGGTGTTCTGTTTTTGATACGTTTTTCTTCAATACCCCAGACTTGCATTAAATAATTTTTTACAGTCTCCGCTCTTTTTTCTGCCAAATCACAATCGGATTTTTCTGTGGTCGGATCTGAAGTGCCGCGCAGCGTAATTTTTGCTTTCGGATTATCCAATAAACGTTTTCCGATAATATTTAAGACATCTTTATGTTGGATAAGCGAATTGGGAATAAGATTATCAACAGAAAAATCCTGCGGTGATGATATACGGCGATATCTTTCGGGTAATTGTTCGCTTTGGGCATCAAAAAATATTGTGGGAATAACAGGAAATGCCTCTGTGACAAAACGTCCGCCAATAGTTATTTCTTGAATTTTTTTTCCGGCATTGTCGCCATCAACTGCTATTATTTCGGTGCGAACAAGCGGACCTTTCGGCGGTTCATTCCCAATAAATATAGTATCACGACGGATACTGGTTTCTGTAGTAATACGGGAAGTTTCCGTTTCCTCAAAATCACGTGTGATGATTTTATTGCCGGGGACAAAACGTGTTCCCACAAAAGAATTATCACGAATTTTTACCGTATCAAATTGTTCACGTATTCTTAGTTCATTGGATTTAATAATTCCCGAACCAAAGCGTATATGTGCAGTAAATGCAAGTGCCGTTTGCTTCCAATTTCCATCGCTACGAATAGGTGTAAGCGGCAAAGTCCCTGTTAGCTCCGGTGTGAAAATTATTTTTTGACCTAAGGGAATATCATAACCGATGCCTGCCGTTGCTCCAACAATAATAGAAGAGGCGTTCTGAATCGGTTCATTGTCCAAAAATGTGGTGTCACGGCGTTTATTGCCAAAAGTCACATTACCCGGAGATAGAATCGTGGACGTAGATATCCACGTTGGAGAAATCAACAGTTCCGGTGAAATACCCCCAAAAATGCGGAATTTTCCAAAAATCAGATTTCCTGCAATATCAAATCGCAATGCAGTTAATTGTGCTTCGAGCGTATGGGAGCGCACCAAAGGTACAATATCGCCATTGGCATTTTTGACAATACCTGCGGAATTTTCGGCACTCATTTCGGCATTCGGTAACGTAAGATGCACACGGGAAAGTAACCCGAAACCGGAAGTAATGCGCCAATCAAGAGAAGCCCCCAGCATCAGACCTTTGCCTGTGCCATCAAGGTATTGCGGGCATGACGGGTCATTCAAGCAACGCAAATTACCATCCGTTGAGTGCATACCGAGCATATAACCCACACCGCCACCGAACCATAAAGGGATACGCGATTGCGCAGCCGTCTCACTCACACATAATACTATGCCGATAAAAACTATAACCGATAAATAAGCACGCTTGAACATAATGCAATCAAATTTCAAAAAAGTGGTGATTTATGATACAGAACCGTGACGCTCCATTAAGTCAATAAAATCACGAAACAAATAATCGGAATCATGTGGTCCCGGTGCTGCTTCGGGGTGATATTGCACTGAAAAAACAGGGAGATATTTATGGCGTAAGCCGGATAATGTATTATCGTTGAGATTAATATGCGTTGCTTCGAGTGTGTCCGGTAATGTTTGCACATCAACCGCAAATCCGTGATTTTGTGAACTTATTTCAATTGCACCTGTGATCATATTTTTTACGGGGTGATTAGCACCGCGATGACCGAATTTTAATTTATAGGTAGATGCGCCAAAAGCCAAGCCAATCAGTTGATGTCCCAAGCAAATTCCGAAGAGAGGTTTTTTTGCCGCCAATGTGCGAATAGTATCGAAGGCATAGGTCGTTGCTGCCGGATCACCGGGTCCATTTGACAAAAAGATGCCATCGGGATTTGTTGCCAAAATATCATCTGCCGATGTTGTGCCCGGATAGACAGTCACATCACAATTATAAGCGGCAAGACGACGCAAGATATTACGCTTAATGCCAAAATCGAGAGCAGCAACCCGAAAGCGTTTGCCGGAACTTATAGCAGGCTGCACAAAGGGTTCATCAGTGTTTTGCCATTGATATGCTTGCTTAGTGCTGACCAATCCTGTAAGGTCTAAACCTTCCATCTGAGGCACATTTTGCACGCGCTCCAACAATTCCTTTTCGGTGCTTTGTGCGGAGATAATACCTCGCATGACGCCGGAGGAACGCAGTACGCGGACAAGTTTGCGGGTATCAAGTCCTTCGATGCCTATAGTGCCATGTTCCTTCATCCACTCACCCAAACCGGTATGGGCACGGAAATTGGAATAATGCTTCGCATACTCTTTCACGATGATGCCTTCGCATTGAATAACATCCGATTCTACATCGAAGATGTTCACACCATAGTTGCCGATATGCGGATAGGTAAATGTCATGATTTGTCCTTTGTACGAAGGGTCGGTCATGATTTCTTGATAACCACTAAGTGCAGTATTGAAAACGACTTCACCCATTGACTCGGCATGAATATCACCAAAAGCCCAACCCCGGAAGGTCATACCATTTTCAAGTGTTAATAGTGCAGAATGAGCCATAATGCGGATTAACTCCTTACTTTTTTGCAAATTTGATACATAATTAGGCGCAAAACTACGGACAATGCCGCCGATTGTATTGAAACTACGATAACAGTTATCGCAAAAAATGTGTTTTTGTTTTACTTTTTGACAATTATGTTCACAATTTTTTTCCATTAGATTTCCTAAAAAACCAAGAAGGGAGTTCTGCATTCAGTACCTCATCCCAACATTCGCATATTCACAACACTCGCCGTGGCGGTTCGCCCAATACGAAGGTGTTAGTGCTCAATCAAAGTTATGAGCCGATCAGTCTTTGCTCTGTCAAAAAAGCATTCTTGCTTGTCTATCTTACCAAAGCCGAAATAGTCGCTGCCAAAGAAGATCGCACTTTGCGAAGCGTTTCTGTGCATTATCCGTGTCCGAGCGTGATACGTTTGTGTACGTATGTGCGAGTGACATTTCGTAGGGTAGAACTTTCACGTAAGAACATTGTGCGGCGTGACAATGGACGCTGCCAATATTGCAATAAGACAACGCCACCATTGACTATTGACCATATTATTCCCAAATCACGTGGTGGCGAAGATTCATGGGAAAATCTTATCACTGCATGTATGCGCTGCAATAATTACAAAGGAAATCGCACGCCGGAAGAAGCTGGAATGCGATTATTATCCACTCCGAAAAAACCATCACATGTAACATTTTTAAAGCAGGTAGTCGGTAAAGTGGATGAGTCTTGGCGACCATATCTTTTTATGGACTGATATACATTGCAATAGTATGCACATCAATCATGCAATGACAAAAAGCAATATCGGTTATGGGTCATGATGTTTTTCATACTATTACTCCTAAACAACAGAATGCCGAACAACAGAACACATCTTCATTGCAGTGGGTAAGAATTGTCAATAGTCGTTCTCAAAATCTGAGCAAAGTTGTGTAGTTTTGCAGAAACAAAAGACGTTTTGCATTACTGCGAGATATATGTACAATGCCATCGGTTTTTTGCAAGCACCAATAAACAGACACAATGAACCGACCATGCCAAATTCAACACCATTGCTATTTGTTTGCGGTTTTCTTATTGCTTATTCTGTTGGCAATGTTTCGGTTTAAACCATAATACAGAAACTTTTAGCACTTAAAACAATGGACTTAATAAAAACACAATTAGGCAGACTTCGCCTTTTGGCTTTCATAGAAGGTATATCATTTTTGGTAATCCTTTTCGTAACCATGCCTTTGAAATATGCTTTCCACATGCCCGCACCGAATAAAATTTTTGGTTTAGTTCACGGTTTATTGTTCGTGCTGTATGTTTTTGCAGTTATTCAAATTTGGATTGAGCAACGATGGAAAATGCAAAAAATGATTTTAGCTTTAGTAGCTTCTATTATTCCTTTCGGTACTTTTTGGGCTGACAAAAAGCTTTTCAGACCTACTGAATCCGGCGAATAATACATGACAAAGACCTCGTATGTAATCCTAATCTGAATGGGAAAAATAGAAATACGTTTGACCGGTGAAGCCGTTAATTTACTTGTTTATAATTATATGTTGTCCATACATTTTACCAATCATTAAGGATTGTTCACAACAATACAAAGTATCGAAAATGACAGATACTTTATTCGATAATTGTGTTTAGAAAGAGAATGACACAGAATTATTGACTCTGCTCCGCTTCCGTATGAAACATAGACATATTCTATAGCATTGTGTAGTGTGTGTTTTACCGCAATGCACTTTCCAGTGCTGTGCGTGCATCAGTTTTTTCATCACGATATTTGACAATAATCGGCGTGGCAACGGCTAAGCCATGCTCTTTACCAAAAGGTGATTGTACTGCTCTTGAACCCGGCACCACGACCGCACCCTCAGGTATCTCAAGCGGAGCATCGGCAGTGGCACGCAATGTACATTCATTGACAAGATCATAGACCACGGTTGAGCCATTAAGTATTACGCCCGAACCAAGCACAGCACGACGGCGAATCATCACACCCTCATAGACACCGCAATTTCCGCCAATCATCACATCATCTTCCACAATCACGGGACGTGCGCCGGCAGGTTCTAAGACACCGCCAATTTGCGCGGCTGCGCTGATATGCACTCTTTTGCCTATTTGAGCACATGTACCTACCAAAGCATGGGAATCCACCATTGTGCCGCTGTCCACATAAGCCCCGATATTTATATACATAGGTGGCATACAGATAACACCCGGGGCAATGTATGAGCCCGTGCGGATAGCAGAACCTCCGGGAACAATTCTGATGCCGTCGTCGAGAGTCACCGGGCGCAATGGTAAGGTATGTTTATCGAAAAAAGGCATTGCGTCGGTAGAATAGTCTTTCATTATTCCCAATCGAAAACAGAGCAAAATTCCCTGTTTAACCCATGTATTAACATTCCATTCGCCGTCGCTGTTGCGCTCTGCAGCCCTTATCTCGCCACTGTTAAGTTTAGCAATGAATTCGTGTATCATCTCTTCTATATTGTGGTGCTGTAATTCATCATGGGGTAAAGAGAGCAAATGGTCCACTGTTTGTGAGTTCATCGTTGGGTTCCGTTCATTAATATTGAAACAAAGTTTTGCAAAAATAACCTGTGTACGGTGAACGTTACAAGAACAGAATAGATACTAAAAACATATAATGGCTGGCTGCTGATGCTGTGCATCGTAATTTTGCACGCATCCTCTTGATGATTATTTACAAAACAAAGGAACAATTTATCATGCAACTCTATGTAGATTCGGCAAATATAGCCGACATACGTCATGCGGCATCGCTCGGTATTATCAGCGGTGTTACTACCAATCCTTCGCTACTTGCCAAAGAAGATCCGTCTTTGGACATACGTTCTTTGATTTTGGACATTCACAAAACTGTGGGCGGACATTTATCGGTTGAGGTGGTTTCTACCGACACAGACGGTATGTTGCGTGAAGCCGATGAGATTTTGTCATGGTTCCCCGATGCGACCATCAAAATACCGATGATTCCTGCCGGACTTGCCGCCGTCAAAGAATTATCGCGACAAGAAGTGCCCACGAATGTGACATTAATATTCTCAGCAGCACAAGCCCTTGCAGCCAATAATGCGGGAGCAACCTATGTCAGCTTATTTTTGGGACGTTTGGATGATGTTGCCACCGACGGCTTACAAGCCGTTGAAGATACCTGCGAAATTTGGGATGTTCACGGCTTGGAATCACAAATTATAGCTGCTTCCATACGCCATCCTATTCATGTGCTGCAATGTGCAAAAGCGGGAGCGCATATTGCTACCGTGCCTTACAAAGTATTGCTGCAAATGCTCAAGCATCCCTTGACAGATTCGGGATTGCAAAGCTTTTTGAATGACTATGAAAAAATGAAAGCGGAAAAAGAAAAATTATCGCGCTAAGACAGTATAGATCACTAATACAAAAGGACAACAATGAACAGCGCACCAAGGGGAAAGCGACTGGTACTGATGACGCTTATGGGAATTATTGTAAGTGCTAGCGTCACTATGGGATTTTATAGTTCGCTTACAGGCAAAAAAGCAAAGGATTTTGTGCTGGAAGATCAATTTTCCAAAGAACATTCTTGGGAAAAATTCAGCGGCAAACCAACGGTATTATTATTAGGTGACCGAGAAGGAAGTAAATTCTCTGATAATTGGTCAAAACCTTTATTTACTCGTTATGGCAACTCTATCCACATGGTGGCAATTGCCGATGTCAGTGCAGTACCGTTTTTTTTAAAAGGATTTATTCGTGGTAAATTTCGCGATGTGTACACTAATCCGGTCTTAATGGATTGGGATGGCGAAACAGTGGAATATTACGATATTCAAAAAAATGTGACAACATTTATTGCTATTGATAAGCAAGGAGTTATTCGAGCACATTTATCTGGCAAAGGAACGGCGGAAGATTTGGCTAAAGCTTATACTGCCGTTCAATCAATACTTCAATAATTATTTTTAGGAGATATATCCGATGGTGAAAAATTTGCAGCCGATGAAATTAACGGTCAAAAATGCAGAATTTTATGGTTATCATGGCGTAAAAAACGAAGAGCGTACGCTTGGAGGTAAATATCAAATTGACCTCGAATTATATTACAATGCACGGAGTGCGGTTATCAGCGACGATGTGTCCGATTCAGTGAATTATGAGGAAGCCATGTATGCTGTGGACGAAATATTTAATGCCGAAGAGCCATATAATCTTATAGAAACATTATGCTATGATATTCTCACAGCAATAATGGAGCGATTCCCTTTGGTGGTGAAGGCAACGGTGCGTGTGCGCAAATTGCATATTCCGATTGGTCAAGTCATCGGTTATGTGGAAGCCGAACATACCATCGCACGAGAAGGATAAACAAGTGGCGGAGGCGGTCTTATCCTTAGGGGCAAATCTCGGCAATCGGGCAGCTACCCTTCATGCGGCTATAGCCATGATGCAAGAAACGATGATAGTGACCAATGTTGTCGTTTCACCATTATATGAAACCGAACCCGTGGGTTATAGCAAACAACCGCCTTTTTTGAATTGTGCTGTGCGCGGTGATTGTGTGCTCTCCCCCGATGATTTAGCTCATGCCCTGCGCAATGTGGAACAATATTACGGCAGACAATTACGCCCTCGTTGGCATGAACGCGAACTTGATATTGACATCATACTTTTGGGTAATACTATTGTTGCTTTTGAGCATTTATATATTCCCCATCCTCGCATGAACCAAAGACGTTTTGTATTGCAACCCGTGACGGATATTGCTGCTTCTATGCGCCATCCTATTCTCGGAAAAACAATGGAACAATTATTGGAAGAGTGTACGGATACTCATGCAGTAAAACTTTATACAGAGCAATCCTGAATATATCGCTTTCGGTGGTAATTCGGTATCGTCATTAACCTCATTCGTTGGTATGGAAGTAAACGACACACAACAAAACACCACAATGCTGCCGACTGCGGAGCAATTCGCTCAGTCCCAAGAAGAGTATATACGCACTTTAGAAATGGCATACCAAGTCTTGCAAAGAGAAGTCGAGCATTTGCGACAACAACGCAAGCCTGTCGAGGTAGTAAAAGAAGCCATAAACAGCGAGGGGTTGCCCGAAGATATATCGGCACTATTGCTTGCTTTAACCGGTCCCGATGATGTTATAGCGACATTAAGTGTTCATTGCCGAGAAAGATATGGTTTGTCTTTAGTGAATGTATTCTTTTTTGAACATGGCGGTATTACGCCTCTTTCGACCATGCCCGGAGAAGAGCATTTAATTATGGCTGTGCGTAATTTCGACGAACAAGGTATTCTTGATTGGGTTATAGGTCAGCAGGAATTGCGCATTGTTCCCAATCTTCATGGCAATGATTCGCAAGAGTCAGCCATCATGGTAATTCCGCTCATGTTACGCGGTGCACCTGCCGGTGTTTTTGCAGGCTTTACTCATCGCAATGATGACGATTGTGACGCTGCGGAACGGCAACGCCTTATGGCTTTGGCTGAAACAGCCGCCATCACATTGGATAATATTCGCAGTGCGGCTGAAATTGTACGCATGAACAAGCGGCTCAATATTCTTAATCGGCAAATGCTGCAATCGTCTAAATTAGCTTCCATTGGTGAACTTGCAGGCACTGTTGCTCATGAAATTAATAATCCATTGCAAATATTACTTGCCCATTTACAATTATTGGAATCGGGTGTGGGCGACCCCGACAGACGCATGGAAGTAATCAAAAATCAAGTGTTCCGCATCAGTGAAATTACACGACGTTTATTGGATTTTGCGCGCAGCTCGCCAACGGAATTTATTGCCGTGCCAACGGATATTTGTGCTGTTATTGACGGGGTTATTTCTTTTGTCGGCGCACAGCTTAATCGCGATGCCGTCCATATTGTCAAAGAATATGAAGAACAATCCATGAATATTGTAGGGTCAAAAACTCATTTAGAGCAAGTATTTCTTAATTTACTCCTCAATGCTCGCGATGCGATGCCCGACGGAGGAACGATTACCATCGGTGTTTTTAAGCATGAAAAACGCAAAGTTATTATTACCGTAGCCGATACGGGCACGGGTATTTCCGATGAAAATCTGGAACATATTTTCGAGCCGTTTTTTTCCACCAAACAGCGCGGCAAAGGCACCGGTTTGGGTTTATCTATTTCCAAATCAATTATTCAACAGCACAAAGGCAGCATAGAAGTGGTGTCGGGGCAAGCCATTCGCGGCACAACATTCAAAATTACTCTCCCTTTTGCAAGTGATGCCCATAATCCATTGGCCGGATTATAAATATTGCACGGAGAAATTAGCACAATTATTATCACGAATCTGAATTGTATGCCATGATAATAGTAATTGCAAAGATTGTTACAAGGATTTCAAGCACTGAAACCACCAAAACACATTATGTCAGATATAAGTATATTCATGGTTGATGTTCTTGATATATAAAAACATATACCATTGATTACTTCACATTGTTTTTTTATTGGTCTATATTGTTCCGTTACTTATCAGTTATCAGATTAATCATCTTATTTTTTTGCAGTGATTATTTTGTCATAAACATGTGACCGGATTTTTGCAGTGTGGGCGTACTTATGACAAAAGTAAATTGTCCATTTGCAATAGTTCCCGGTGCGAAAGGTATAGAATGAGTGCCCGCCGGCAGAGAAGAGTCCAATAAAGTGGATAGTTTTTCACCCTGAGCATCAAAAATATCAATAGTTATATGTTCTTCTTTGGGAATATTGACGACTATTGCTGTTGATTCTGAAAATGGATTGGGTTGTGCATAGCCGAAAATATCGTCTTCATTGTCATCCTCACGATTATCGCGGCGATCATGCTCTTTACGCTGCATCGGTTCTTTGTCTTCGTTGATAAAATCTTCGCTGCCGTCCCAAAGCATAAAACGCAAAGCAGCTTTTTTCCCATCGCCATCGCCCAGAAAACCAAAGCGTTTTTTCATACCTTCAAGAATATTTGCATCGGCTTTAATATCATATTTGTTCATCCATTGACGGACCAATTCTTTGCCTTTTTCTCTCCATTGTGGTGCTTTACTTTTAGCATCATCGCCTATTTTTTCTAAAATTTCTCTATATTTTTTTGCCAGAGGTTTACAATCGAGAGCCAAGCGGACTCTGTCATCTTTAGCATTATCCAATTGTTCGCGATACTTTTTGAGTGCGTCATAGTCTTCGTCTTTCCAAGCACGGCGCATACCGTCGGCAATCGTTTTGGTGGATTCGCGCATTTGTTTCGCTTTTTTACGAAGGGCATTGAGTGTGGACAGATCTTCGGGCGACATAGCATTGTCCAAACTTGATTTCCATTGGCGCATTGAGGGGAGAATTTCTTTTTTAGCAAACTCCGCAAACATTGATTTCATCTCTTTGCGAGCTTGGTCGCGCTTTTCTCTATCGGCAAGTGTGTGGGCTGAGATCGAAGGTAAGCTAAAGATAATGCAAACTATTAGCCCTAAAAAGATTCGAAAATGACGAAATGAGTTCATGTGATTGTTTCCTTAAAGATTCATAAATGTGATGAAGTGCCGCTTAGAGTAAAAATCAAGCAACTCAGGTTTAATGGAATTCGGTTATTATGGATCTTGTGGAGAGAAAAGCCGCATGATTATTGTATTTTTGTGTTCACATTATAGAAAGAATATGTTCATGCACCCTATATTACTGGCACCTTCGCTATTGTCAGCCGATTTTGTTAATCTTGAGCGCGATGTGAAGCATTGTGAACAAGCCGGCGCAGACATCCTTCATGTGGATGTTATGGATGGTACTTTTGTTCCGAATATTACTATCGGTCCTCCGGTGGTTGCCGCTTTGCGCCGAGTGACGAATTTGCCATTAGATTGCCATTTAATGATTCAAAATCCGGATAAGCATATTGCTGCATTTGCTGAAGCCGGCGCAGATTGGATTTCTATTCATGTGGAAGCATGTACGCATTTGCATCGCACACTTTCATTCATAAAAGAACTCGGAAAAAAAGCGGGTATTGTGCTTAATCCTCTTACGCCTCTTGATTATGCTTATCAGGCAGCCGAATATTGTGACTTTATACTTTTAATGTCTGTTAATCCGGGATTCGGAGGGCAACAATTTATTACTTCATTTTTACGACGTTGTGGCGAGCTCCGCACATTTTTAGATACACATGGTTTGGCGCATATTCCCATTGAAGTTGATGGTGGAGTAAAAAAAGAAAATGCACGTGCCATTATTGAGGCGGGTGCATCTATTCTTGTCAGCGGTTCCGGTGTATTTTCCGGCAATCTTGCAGAAAATATTTATGCCATAAAAAATGCATAAACGGTACTGCTAAAACTTGTCAAATGTATTGTTTCAGTAGTAGTGAGTATTTTTCGAGCAGCTAAACCCGTAAATATTCCTATGAATATGCCACCCGATAAAATCAATATTACATTGATAATAAACACTATCATATTATTGTGTGTTAATGACGGTGTATATTCAAGTGCCAAGGTAGCAATTCCGGCAAGTGACCATCCGATAATGCTAAAGATACACCATGACCATGGATAAGGCATTGATTTTTTTAGCAGAAGATATTGTGTCAGACTTACGGTGAAAGTGGCTAAGATTACACATAACATCAAAGGGTTTTGGGAAAAAGAATACAGACCATAGTGTTTTATGCCGTCAATCAAAACAAATGGCATACTGAAACTGAGAATACTCCATATCATCCACGATATATTGAAATGGAAATAGCGACGAATATGTCGGTATTGAGCAAAAGACATTCCTGTGATAACACCGATACCCACATAAAACTGCAAATTTTCAATGCCGATGCTATCCAAAAGTGAGGACAAAATAAGAATAACAATGATTCCAAGCAACCAGCCCCAAAATGAGTCAAATATCCACCGCGATAAAGAAAATGGTGTGAACTGTTGCGGTTTCATATACATACCTGTATGAAAGTGTTTGTAAACATCCTCTTGATTTGTAGAAATTAGACCACAGAAAACTCCAAGACCACTTCATTTCGGTATTTAGTGATTCATAGTATCATTGTCCGATTCGCTACCGCGTATGCCCCAATCGGAAAATAATTCAAACTCACCATTGCGCACAAGCGGGCATGAGATTATCGGTTCGTCATTTGTTGCATAAACTTGCATTTATTCCTCCACTGTTACTATAAAATTCTGCCAAAGGAAAATTTCGTGCCAGAAGCAATACAACAGACAATAGATATCAGCAAAGAGATGTGTTTTTAAGAGGGCTAATCGTAGTAAATAGTTGAGAAATATTGTGAGTGCGGCTTCAAAGCCATTACCGGAACATATCAATCACTTGTCGGATAAAGTTCCTGCAGTACTAGCGCGGAATTTTCTGATTCAATCCCGTATGGATGACATGTTCTATGAATATATCTCTTTTGCGGAGCTTGAATGAAATTTAATCCCAAAGGATTACATGTTTCTAGAATATGTGTTCTATGAAAATAACCCACCCCGTCAGACTGCGTCTGCCACCGAGTAATGAGAAATCACCCCGTCCTTCGGACACCCCTCCGATGGATGGGATGAAATTCAGCAGCGTATAAATCCCATAGGGATTACACGTTTATAGAATATGTGTTCTATGAAAAACCTATCCACCCCGTCAGACTGCGTCTGACACCCCTCAATGAGGGGAATTTTTTCCATCTTTATGACCTGTGCTTGGCAAATTGCAGAAGCATTGAGTCAATACAATCGCGTTCAGCCAAAAATGTAGTATATTTGGCAAGACATCAAAAGTATAAAGCAAAGTCAATCAGGCATGATAAGGAGAAAATACTGATGATGTGACGGAGGGTATAATACAGTTAAGAAAGAGAAAGTTTGGAGCTAAAAGTGAGTTTTTTGTCTTTAAGAATCTCTTCACAGATTGCTACTAACTTATTTTTTTGTATTTTTGTTAAGGTCATATCGGGGAGTTGTTTTGTAAGTGTAAGTTGTTGTTGTTGTTGCAAATGTACAAACATTCAACTTCTCGGCTTTTGTTTAGACAAGTTCATCATGTTTTTTTCTTTATTTTGACTTATATTTGATTATCAATTTATTTCTCATTTTACTTACATTAAGGTGTTTTTATGTTACAGCAACGCAATTACAGCAACGCAATTACAGCAACGCAATTACAGCAACGCAATTACAGTTTGTAACAAATT
>JAFLBY010000209.1 GCA_017302855.1 Candidatus Kapaibacterium sp. | reverse complement strand
TCCGGGTTGGCATACGACAATTTTTCCACCATATTTCGTTGCAGGAGCTATATTTTCGGGTTTTGCAATGGTTATGACGCTCCTTATTATTGCACGTGAAATACTTGGTTTGAAGGACTACATTACTCTAAAGCACTTTGACAATATGAATAAAATCATTTTAGCTACGGGTATGATGGTTGGTTATGCTTATGCTATGGAGTTTTTCATTGCTTGGTACAGCGGTAATACATATGAACGCTTTGTGTTTATCAATCGTGCAACAGGGGATTATGCTTGGTCTTATTGGATAATGATTTCTTGTAACGTTATCTCTCCACAAGTGTATTGGTTCAAAAAATTACGTCGTAATGTACCGTTAATGTTTATAATCTCAATATTTGTAAATATTGGAATGTGGTTCGAACGATTTACAATTATTTCGACTTCATTGCACCACGATTATTTACCATCAAGTTGGGGATATTATTCTCCAACATGGGTTGAGATTTCAATATTTATTGGTTCATTTGGTATATTCTTAACACTTTTCTTGCTTTTTGCGAAATTCGTTCCAATGTTAGCAATAGCTGAAATTAAGAGTGTATTGCCGGGATCACAGCCAAAACATCATCATCATGACGAACAACATTAATAGGGAAGAGGTAAATAAATGAACAATCAAGCAGTTATGGGAAATTTTACCGATGTTAATGTGTTAATGCATGCAGCGGAGAAAATTCGAGATGCAGGTTATACAGATTTTGACATTTTTACCCCTTATCCCGTTCACGGTTTAGACAAAGCTATGGGTGTAAAAAGGACAATTCTTCCTTATATCTCATTTGGTGCCGGTGCTACCGGTTTAATGACAGCAATTGGACTCATGTACTGGACAGGTGCAGTAGATTACAAATTATCTATAGGTGGGAAACCTTTTTTCTCAGCGTTTTTTGGCTTGCCAATTATGTTTGAGTTAACAATCTTGCTCACTGCATTAGCAACTTTTGGCGGTCTCTGGTATCTATGCGGACTACCACGTTGGTATAATGAATATCAACATGATGAAGGATTCCGCCGTGCTCAAGACGATATTTTTGTCGTGAGTATCTTTTCAACGGACAAACGATTCTCATTAGATACAGCAAAACATCTTCTCACAGAACTTCATGCAAGTGATGTTCGTGTTGTTGATGCTCAAGTCTAATTACTATTATTAATCAAATTGATTTGGGTATATGGAAAACGAAAAAACACATAAAAAGAACATCCCATTTTTCAAAATAATACTTGGCGTTGCCCTCCTAGGGTTCATTGTCTTGGTGATAACGGGTAAGAAAACATGGTATTCCGAAGATGCACCAATTGAAATACTGAGTGATATGGACAATCAATTCAAGGCTAAGCCCCAAGTTGGTTCAACATTCTTTGCTAATCGGGCTGCTGACCAAGCTGTTATTCCAAACACAGTGCCTAGAGATGGTGTTGCTTATCCTCTTGAAAAACCTGATTTTGAAAGAGCTGATTCGGTTATCGGTGCAAATCCTTTACAGCCAACAGACTTCGTATTAGCTCGTGGTCAGAATCGCTTTGAGGCTCTTTGTGCACCATGTCATAACAATGATGGCAAAGGAAATGGCACTGTCGTCGAAAAAGGATTTCAGAATCCGCCAAGTTTACTTGATGAACATGCTGTTGGATTAAGCGATGCTCATCTGCTTCATATTATCAGTGTCGGACAAAATATTATGCCCGGATACGGTGATAAATTGAACATGAATGACAGATGGACTGTCGTTCATTATATACGTAGTTTGCAAGCAAAAAGATAAAAGGAGACAACTATAATGCGTTCATTAAATTTAGAAGGTTCACCGGTTGCAGGGAAATTGCAGACACTTGCATTTGCCATGATGGGGATAGGAGTTGCATTGACTGCATTGGCAGTTGTTATGGGTGGTATGCAACATTTTTACGCTGTGTGGACTTTGGGTTTTTCCTATGTCCTTGGTATTACGATAACGATGATGTTTTTTTCAGGTTTACAGTTCTTGGTAAGAGCAGGGTGGAGTACATCCGTGCGTCGTATTTCTGAACTCTTTGCAGGATATGTTCCCATTATCATACTTGGTTTCGTTCCTGTAATCCTCGGATTGTTCTCCGGAGAATTATTCCCTTGGTCAAACCCTGAAACATGGTCTGCTAATGGTCTGAAATTGGAAGAACATCAAATACATGTTGTGCATACTAAGGATGCATTTCTTAATAATGTATTCTTCTTGGCTCGAATCGGATTATATGTTTGCGTGTGGATTCTATTTTACCTCTACATCATAAAAGGGTCTATAAACCAAGACAATTCAACCGATTATACAAGCACAAAACGTAATTATAAAATAGCTGCTCCTTTTTTGATTTTCTATGCATTGACAATTACATTTGCCGGATTTGATTTACTTATGTCTTTGTCACCGACATGGTTCAGTACAATGTTTGGCGTATATTACTTCGCCGGAAATTGGGTTTCAGCTTTATCAATGATAGCAATTGTTGTTGTTATGTTACACAAAGCCGGACATCTCAAAGGTTTCGTTACGGTTGAACATTTTCATGATATCGGTAAATTGTTGTTTGCCTTTACAGTGTTTTGGGCATATATAGCTTTTTGTCAATATATGCTTATTTGGTACAGTAATATTCCTGAAGAAACTGAGTTTTTCATTCACAGAACACATGGCGGATGGGAAATCTTGGCATGGACTTCATTAGTTCTTCACTTTGTCGTTCCGTTCTTTGTTTTGATTCGTCAGGATTTCAAAAGAAAGGGAAATGTACTTGTGATTGCAGGTATAATCATCCTAGTAGCAAACTTTTTAGATTTGTGTTGGGTAGTATTGCCGGTATTCAATCCTCATTTTTCAATGAATGGATCTGAGTTCGGACCTGCATTGTTATTGTTTGGTGGATTGTTGTTTACCTTTGTAGCTCAGGCACGCAAAACAAATATTGTTGCTGTTAATGATCCGTATCTACAAGAATCTATTGAACTTGTATCATAAATTGATATATATTCAAAGGTAAGATAATTTGCATTATGTAAAGTTGAGGAGATGTAGTCTCCTCTCTTTGTTTCATTCACACTATGTTTTTTAACTATGAACTCAAATAATTATATAGCAATTGTACTTATGGCTATTGTTGCAATTGCAAGTCGTTTGTTACCACATCCACCGAATATGACTGCCGTGATGGCTGTGGCACTTTTTGCAGGTGCTCGTATTACAAATACCAAACTTGCTATGGCATTCCCGCTTTTGATAATGATTCTGAGTGATATTTTCCTTGGGTTTCATTCTTCACAACTTGTTGTGTATGGATGTATCCTTGCGGTATCGGTACTCGGTTTGTCTTTACGAAATTCTACATCTTTCACGAAGCCATTAGCTATGAGTTTCATTGGCTCATTATTCTTTTTCTTGATAACAAACTTTGCAGTATGGCTCGGTGGTACAATGTATCCAATGACATTAGAAGGTTTATTCTTGTGTTATGCTGCTGCATTGCCATTCTATACAACTGATAGTTTTCAGTTTGTGAATTCTTCTCAATTAGTTTTCGACAGTTTCTTTGCAAATGGCGTTATTGGAGACCTATTCTTTACAGGCGTTTTATTTGGTCTGTTTGAACTAAGCAAAAAATTCTCTACAAAAGCGGTTACCTCTGTGCAATAAGTTGCTTCTTTTCAATGAGTTCACAAGCCGTTGCATATTGTCATGCAGCGGCTTTTTTTTTCTCACTCCCCTACTCATCTTTGTTTATTTTTAGCAGGGTAGTGCTACGATAGATTATACATTATGCACAAAGTTATCTCTAACATAACAATACTCGTTTTATTGCTGAGCTTCTGTTTTCTTAATGAAACTAAAGCTAAAATAGATTCAACTGTAATTAATGCACGGATTGCAAGTGATGGAACGGCGCAATTTGGCAATGTTCAAAGAGTACTTTTGCGGAACACCTTTGTTTCCTCGGTACGTAATGAAATGTATGAAGCTGAACTACAAGCACTCTATGTTTATGGAGAACAGGCTAAGTTAGTAACAGAAAATGACCTGTTGTGCAATATCAATATGGGGATTGATACATACGAAAATTCCTCAGTCTTACTTTTTGGAACTTATGAATCAAGCCGTCTAAGACGAATACAACATCGTTATCAGATTGGTGTAGGTCCTAAGTATATTTTTTCAAATACCATAAGTTCGCATTGGACAGGCAGTGTTGTTTGTTTACTTGATAGAACGACTTTTGAATCGAATGAAGAGTTAAGCAGTAACCGCATTTCATTGAGAATCAAAGGTCGTCAATCAATTATTGAGAAAAAGTTAATCTTAAGTACAGAGATGTTTTATCAACCATCATTATCTGATTTTACAAATGATTTTCGCTGGAGAAGTAATACAAGATTTGAAATTCCTGTCTCTCAAAGTATAGCCATAACATCTTCCGTTACATATAGTTATGAAAGCATTACTCGTCTTGGGCGCTTACCCGGCGATACTGCTCTCACTTTTGGCTTCATGGTGCAATTATTGTAACATTTACTGCGACCTTGACACACCACTCACTTTAAATATGCGATAGTTTTTTAGGAATTGATCAGAGATAAACCCTGTACCATCAATAGTTTCCGTCGGTGTTCTAATATGAACTTTATCTTGAGTAAACAACTGTTGTTTGTCATGATCCCACATCAAGTTAGGAGTTGCTAACGATGTCTTTGTACTATCAGAAACTACATACACATGACCTGATGCGAACATATTTCTCGTTCTGTCATCTATACGTGCGCTATCAGAAGTCAGAACTGCTAATTGCTTAGACATAGCATTATTAAATACAACCTTCACATTGGTGTCTAACAATGTTTCCTTTCTTTGTTCGAATACGCGTGCTCTCCTTGCTGAAAGCATTGCTTTGACTCTTGAAGAATCCATAAAGGTCACACGAATATTCCAACTAGTGTGGTCAGGTAATTCTTCTTGAACAATACTTTTTTTTACCGTTGTATTGACATGCTGCTCACATGATGAGAAAACAGCAATTGTAAACCAACAAACTATAACTTGTTTGAAAAACATAACTTAACGATTCAACCATTGAGTAAACATTTCTTGTTGCGTAACCGTAATATTAGGTAGTTGTTGTAAGTTGTTGAAAATACCTATTTTTGGTGCGATTTCAACTGAATAGTTAATCCCATCACACATGGCATCTATCTTTACTGTCTCAGCTTGGGAATGATGTTTTCGTATCAATTCAAAACACTGAGTCACCGATGTCACAATTTCTCCATTCACTTGCTTAATTATATCATCAATACCGAATCCTGCCAAAGCTGCTGGACTATCATCTTCCACAAAAGTTATCACT
>JAFLBY010000208.1 GCA_017302855.1 Candidatus Kapaibacterium sp. | reverse complement strand
GTGGCGGTAAGACCACCGTCGCAAAGCATTTATTCACAGTGTTTCCTCAATTGACATTTTCAGTGTCGGCAACCACGCGCCATATACGTCCGGGAGAAGTGGACGGAAAGGACTATTATTTTCTGAGCCATGAAGAGTTTCAACAAAAAATTGCCGCCGGTGATTTATTGGAATATGAAGTAATATTCGATAATTATTACGGCACATTGAAATCTTCGGTGCAAAGGGCATTGGATCGCGGTGAGGTCATGGTTTTTGATGTAGATGTGAAAGGGGCTTTGTCATTGCGAAAAGCATTCCCCGATGATACAGTATTGATATTTATCACACCACCCACGATGGATGAACTTGAAAAAAGATTGCGTTCACGTCGCACGGAGTCGGAAGAGCAAATATCGTTGCGTCTGGAGCGTGCGGCAATGGAAATGGAACAATGTTCAGAGTTCGACAAAGTTATAGTTAATGACAAACTTTCCGAAACTTTGCATGAAGCCGAAATATTTCTCGGCACAACTATCACCTAACAGAAGATATTGTATATCGTATGAAATATATTATCAATCATTGTAATATCAGAGCACTCATACTATGTTGTGGGTGCTTTGTTTTTTTTGTGGAAAGTGCCTACACGCACAATACTGAAAAACGATTTGTCAAAGTAGATCCCACACATACGGGAATGACCTTTGTCAATACTGTACCATTGCCGTCTTTTTTTAAGACGAAAGATATTATGTTTACAATTACTGCCGGTGGTACTGCTGCCGGAGATGTGAATAATGATGGATTGACAGATATAGTTTTTACAGGTGCATATACAAGAAATAAATTGTTTGTTAATAAAGGAAATTTTCAGTTTGAGGAAAAAGTTAATGCACTACCTTGTAAAGACACAACGGGAATGTCTTTCGGTGTTTCTATTGTTGATATCAACGGTGATGGTTGGAATGATATTTTCGTCTGTAAATATGGTAATTCTCCGAATGAGTTATTTATCAACAATCAAGACGGTACATTTACGGAGCAAGCTGCATCGTATGGTTTGAATTGGTCGGGAAATAGTATTCATTCCACATTTTTTGATTTTGATAATGATGGTGACTTGGATATGTATTTAGTGGTAAATGGAAAATTAGTAGAAGGATATAAACATACGGGGGGCGACCAAGATCGTTTTTACAAAAATAATGGTAATGGCACATTTACCGACATTACAGACATAGCGGGTTTTAAAGATAAGGGATATGGTTTAAGTGCTACGGCAGCGGATATTAATAATGACGGATGGGTGGATATATTTGTCGGACAAGATTTTGAGCAAAGAGATTTACTCTATATCAATCAAAAAAACGGTACGTTTAAAGATATGGCATCATATTCTTTCCCACATTGTAGTTATTTCAGTATGGGAAATGATATTGCTGATTTTAATAATGATGGGTTATTAGACATTTATTCTGTGGATATGTTACCTCGCGCGTCAGAAAGGCGTAATACTCAATTCGGTATCATACCCATATTCAGTCCTACATTCGATTCATCTCAAACTGTGAAAAATGTACTTCATCTCAACAGAGGTGATGGTACTTTTTCCGATATTGCGTATTTATCTGGTGTTGCGGATACCGAATGGAGTTGGACAACATGGTTTGCTGATTTGGATAATGATGGATATAAAGATATCTATGTAACAAATGGTTTAGCTCGTGAAATTATGGATCGCGATGTCAATAGGTTCGGCGATAATCATAATATTGATTTTACGACAAAAAAAGGCATGGATGAATTAGTGAAAAAATATCCTCAAGTCAAGGTCAGTAATTTTCTTTTCAAAAACAAAGGTGATTTACGTTTTGAAGATGTCACGGAACAATGGGGTATGACCGACTTTGTAAACACTAATTCCGCTGTGTATGCCGATTTAGATAATGATGGTGATCTGGATATTGTACAAAACAATTTAGATACTATACCTTCTGTTTTTAAAAATACGACGGCTGAACAAAAGCAAAGTAATTTTTTACAATGTATTTTAGAAGGAAAAGATAAAAACACTAATGGACTTAATGCAAAAGTAGTAATTCGTACAGGTAACCAGATACAAATGCAAGAAATGACAGCTGTTAGGGGGTTTACGAGTGGGATTACTGTGCCTTTACATTTTGGAGTAGGTCAAAGTCGTAGTATCGATGAATTAACGGTCACATGGCTTGATGGCACACAACAGATATTGTACTCAATCCCTGTTAATAGAACTATAACATTATCGCAACGAAATGCCGTTTCACCTTCTAATAGTTATAGTACAGCTAACTCGATATATTCAAAGCAGAAAAAAAATAAGAGTATTGACACAAAGCACGAGAAGATACAGATAAAGTTTCAAGAAAGATTACTTTCAGATAAGTTCATGCGAACAGAGCGTGTTCACGATGATTTTTTTCATTGTCGTTTACAACCTAATAAACTGTCAATGAATGGTCCTGCTGTCGCTGTTGCAGATGTCAATAATGATGGGCGAGATGATATGTTTTTGGGTGGTGCCGAAGGAACTTCACCGATAATTGCATTACAAGGTCAAAATGGTGAATTGACAATATCAACACAACACTCTCTTGCAGCCGATTCGATGTATGAAGATCAAGGTGCGCTATTTTTTGATATTGATATGGATGGCGATGAAGATTTATATGTGGCAAGTGGTGGTAATGAAGCGGTCATTGATGAATGGCAGTTTAGAGAAGACAGAATATATCTTAATGATGGCAAAGGTAATTTTACCCGTTCTATCCAATCGCTTGCGATAGATATCAATGGTAAAGGGAGCAGTTCTTGCGTTGTTGGTGCCGATTTCGATAGTGATGGAGATATAGATATTTTTGTCGGAGGAAGAAATCAGCCCGGAGAATATCCTAAAATACCTCGAAGTTACTTCCTTTACAATGACAATGGAATCTTGCGTGATGTGACAGACATGGCAGCTCCAGAGCTTCGGTTTGTTGGCATGGTAACTTCTGCCTTATGGACTGATTTTGACAATGATGGAGACCGTGATTTGATTGTTGTGGGAGAGTGGATGGCACCGACAATATTTGTCAATAATGGTGTTAGTTTGGATAAAACTATGGTTTTGGACTCTCTTTACGGTTGGTGGAATAGCATCAATGGGGGTGACTTTGATAATGATGGAGATACCGACTATGTTCTTGGTAATTTAGGCTGGAATTCACGTTATAAGCCTACGAAGGAGTCTCCTGTACGTATGTATGTTCGCGACTTTGATCATAATGGTAGCAATGATCATATTATGACGCTGATGAATAAAGATAAAGAAGTCGTAGCACGATTACGCGATATCATTGTGCAACAGATACCCACTGTGCAGAAGAAGTTTCCTAATTACGCTGCCTTTGCAAAAGCAAGTATAAGGGATATATTTCAACCTTCTGATATTGACTCTTCATTGTGTTTAACAGCAACAACATTTAATTCTATGATTCTTGAGAATAAAGGCAAGAAAGAGTTTACAGCACATGATCTTCCTCCTTTGGCTCAAATGTCTCCATTGTATGGTACAATCATCGAAGATATAAATGATGACGGGTATCTTGATCTTGTAGGTACAGGTAACTTTTATGGTCCGGACTTAGAAATGTGGCGTTATGATGCAAATAATGGATTTGTTCTCTATGGCGACGGAAGAATGAGTTTTATGGCAGAACCTTTTGATAAATCTAATGGCTTTACTACAAAAGGAGACACACGTACTGCTGCTATTATACGTAATGCCTCTAGTCATACTATAGCAGTTCTTGTGAGTGTCAACAATGGTATGCCTCAATTGTTTGATACAGGTATTCATTATGCGGACAATGATGTGTCGTCATCTAATCATCAATCATCCACGGGTAAAATTCTTTCATTGATAAATAAACAATTTCGTAAAGTCGAACGTTATTGGGGGAGCGGTTATTATAGCCAATCACCGTTTTTGAGTTTGAAGTCAAAATCTATTCATACAGTAAAGCCATATGGAAGTAGTAAGAAGAAGTAATTCAATTTTTGCGGTAGTTGCTTGTTTTTTAACAAGCTACTTTACATTTTGGGGCTGTTCGTCTGTACCTTCAGGTAATGAGTTTGGCACCGATATGTGTGATTGTGTTGTCCGTGCTAAGGGCAATAGAGAGGTGTTTAATCAATGTGTATCTGCGCTCTCTCAACAAGCTGTTCCGTTCTTTAACAAAAATGGGGTAGATAGTAATCAAGCGCGACGTACATGGAAAAAACAAATGGTTACATCAAGTAGGGGTTGCCAAGAAGAGCTAAGAACAATGGGTATTGATCTTGATGCTATTGAAGAAGATTGGACTAAAAAGAGATGACAGAGTTTTGGCATTACCCAACACAATCGGCAGAAGAGTAGTACCAAAATCTACAATGTTTTAATCTTAGGAGATAACTAATTTGTGAGAATTAGACAAAATATGTATATTTTTGTTTCCAATTCAGAGTTTTTCGTTAAGTTTCGTACAAACTTTTTTTACATATATATATATATTAAAGGATACTATTATGTTTCGTTCACTACTCTTTAGGGTATTCTGTTTCTTACAGATTACCCTTGCTGTGGGCATATTGTTTCCTACGCGCGGGGCAGCTCAATGTACCCCCGGTATGGTAAATAATGGTTGGGGAGCTTCAATTACAGGTGTTTCTATTGGAACATTGAATAATCCTACACCTGCCCAAGAAGGCGTGTATAACAATTACACAGCAAGTGTAGCTGCACCAACAATTTTGATGGGCACTACACAAACATTGACTATTATCAGTAATGACCAGTGGTGGGGCAGTTACGGTACGGTGTATATTGATTTTAATGGAGATAACACATTTGCTGCTAATGAGAATGTGTTTCAATGGCAGAATCAAGGTGGCACAAACCTTACTAATCAAACGGCCGTTAATTTTCCTACGACACTTACACCCGGGGTAAGAAGAATGAGGGTGATGTATTCGGCAAACTTTGGTTTTCCAATCCCTCCATGTGGTACGGGAATAACGGGCGAGGCAGAAGATTACAATTTGAACATTACACCCCCTACTCCGGATCCCTCTCCCGTGGCTATTGTACTTGCAAACCCTGGAAGTACATCCGCAATAAGTCCTCCGGTGGGTGCAGGAACGTATGATATTGGCTTTATTCTTCAGAATATAAGTGGTGGTGCTTTGGCTGCTGTGACGGCTAACTATACCATTACCGGTCCTCAAAATGTGAGCGGTTCAGTAAATTGGTCAGGCAATTTACCCGTTGGAGGTAGTGTTTATGTACCTTTGGCATCAAATATAGTTCTATCTGATCCGCTTCAACCCTATACAGTATCTATCAACTTGATAAATTCAGCCGGTACACAAGGTCCCGGTGATGGCAATCTAGCCAATAATTC
>JAFLBY010000207.1 GCA_017302855.1 Candidatus Kapaibacterium sp. | reverse complement strand
AATTCGGCATAAGTGATGTATTGCAGAATGCTTATTTCTTGACACCATTATCATTGGGTGGACTTTCTTTTAATAATTCAATATCGATTTATGGCAGCAGCAGACAAGACATAGCCTTACGTTACAATACACGATCATTTCAAAACATTCAATTTGGCGGTGTAAACTTATCACAGTTTCCATTAGAAACCGCAGAAAATATAGAAGTACTCACTGGCACTCAAGCAATAGTACTCGGCGATAATTCCTCGGGCTTATTGATAAATATTCAGGAAGCAATACATAATACTTCTACACCATTTACACGATTGCGATATGCACAGTCCTCATATAACTTTGTTGCATCCGAAGGAGAGTTTAGTCAGAATATTGCAAAAAATTGGAATATTGATGCGGGTTTCCGCAGACATGTGGGGGAAGGCAGATTTGCCAATTCATGGATAGATATGTGGAATGTTTATGGGCATTTACGGTGGACATTACCAAGATCTCAATGGACTCTTTCTCATATTTTTACTAATTATGGCTCAGGTCTAAACGGAGGATTATCGGATACAACAGCCACATTTTCTGATCCAATAAATGCTAAAATACGATATGCGGATATGTTCGGTCGCACATTCTCACATGATATTACTCTGTCTTTTTCCCAACATAATTCAGATACAACTCTTATCCAAACCGGCTCTCTCTATTTTACATACGGAATTTGGAATATAGAAAAAAGTATTGAGTTAAATCCTTCACTTCTTGACACTAATAGAGTTTCGTCGTCAATTTCTCGAAAAACAGGCGCAATCTATATGGTGCAAAAAAATCTGACACATTCACTATCTGTCAAAATAGGAGCTGAAGCGGAGGCACAAATTATTGATGCAACTCCTTACAATGAAGCATTCAATGAAAGTAATGTTGCTCTTTTCTCGCTGTTGAATTTTTTATTTTCACATGATATTACTTTACAACCGGGCGCACGATTACGTTTATATAACAATAAATTATACACCAATGTTGGGTTTAAAGCCGAATTTATATTACAACCTTTTCTCTTTGGTCTGGATGCCTCTTTATCTTCAAGGACACCAACACTTACCGAAGGACTCCATAATAGAAGCGAACAGCATTTTTTGGGCATAGCTTATCTGAAATGGAAAAACAGATACCATAGTCTTCATCTTGAGATATTCTCTCGTTCTGTTTCTGAGTTAATAATACAAGAACCTGTATTGCGTGGAGGAACGATTGTCGGAGTATTATCTCAAAATAATGGAAATCGGGCGGTCTTGGGATTTTCTGTAAATGGTCAGTATAGCATCATTGAGAATGGACAGTTACAAGCTTCGATACTGTTACAAGACAGTAAAACGAATAGTACGAATGATCAGAGACTGCCATTTTTACAAGGTATGTTCGGCGGGGAATATACACGTGTTTTTGGTCGAAGCACTGTGAAAGGTGGATTATCGTTTCGATTTTTCAGTTCGAACTACGGAGAAATTTTTATACCGCAAATGCAGGGAACGATTACCAATCAACATAAAGAAGATAATTTAATATTTGATGGTGGTCAAGCATATGTAGGAGCACAACTCGGAAATGCTTTTGTACAATTCTCAATGCATAACTTGCTTAATGCTGTTTATTGGACAACATCAATTTATCCTGAGTTAGACAGACATTTGCGCATAAGTGTTAATTGGGCATTCCTAGATTAGAAAAAAAGCCCCTTCGACTGAAGGGGCTTTTTGTTAACCGAACGATGAATCAGATAGTACCTGTTGCTTTTTCCGCGCAAAGAATAATCTGTAAATTAAGTACACAATGCCACCAATAATAATTAAACCCAAAATGAGATTTAAGAAAGAAAAAGTCGGCGGATAGACTTCTGTCATGCCATTTGCTCCTGTGACATAATGGGGGCGTGAGTAGTAAAAGGCAGGATGGAAAGGTGTCATCCACAATAAACTTGTTTGCCCCATCATATATCCCATCATAAATCCATCGCTCATACCGCCATAGCTATGAACCACCACATTTTGCCTTCCATTAGCACCATTGATGGATTGTGTTGTTGATTTACGCGGTGTGCCATAACTGCTACGATAGTCTGCGCCCGAGCGAAATCTGCTCCCACCAAAACTACTGCTAGGTTTTGAAGCCGAAGTAGAACGACCAAAGCTTCGTGAACTTGGCTTTGACGGTGAGGAAAATGTTCGAGAAGGTGAACGGAAACTCCGTGATCCACCAAACGAACGACCTCCGCCACCACGTTTTGCTTCGACAATAGCTGGTTCAACAATAAATGCAAATATTGTTAATAACAATACAATAAATGTACGTGTATTGCATAAATGTTTCATGAAAAAATCCTTTCTGTTTCTAAAGTGTCATCTTCGTTTCGGAATGTGGCTTCTACTTTAAAAGTAGTACCTTCAGCTAATGATTGCTTGCCTTTGAATAATCCCATAAATCCGGATTTTTCAGTGTTTGCTCCTGCCTTAATATGAATGAGAACATTTACTAAACCTTCTGCTATTTCTTCATTTATCAAAACAACGCTATTCTCGATTTCTCCATCGCTTTCAATAGTCAGTTGTTGTAACTCACTCGCTTCCTCGTCGGAAAAAGAAGGTTCTCTTGTTTTCATTTGTTCTAAGTAATCAGAAAACAATGCCTTATTGTATATAATTTTGTCTTTGCCTTCATATTGAATTACCGCATCAAAAGTCCCATCTTCATCAAGATTTAAGAATAGTTCTTTAATTCCGGCAATTTGTTCGCCATTGATATAGATAGCAGTTTTTTCTATTCTGCCATTGCTTTCTATTGTTAACGTTCTCATGGTCTTAATTTGTTCATTATGTGAAAGATTACGATAAAGTTAATATTCTTGTTGCACTAATGTGTAATAGTTACCCTCTTTACCGGCTATAACGAGTGAATAGTTTCTTCCTAAGGGTAGTAAGCCGGTTATCTCCGAAAGTTTTTTATCATTATTCCAAAATGTGAGCAATAATCTCCGCTCCACAAAGACCGGTGCAGCATCTCGGAACGAGTTTTTGAATACATTTTCAGCAATAATACCTGTTGTTGCAGATGCCCCTTCACTTACCGATACTTTATCTTGGTCTTGTGTTAAGTTTACACAGCGACGTTTCGCTTGCCCGTATTTAGTTGAACCTTGTGGGGTACTAAAAGAGATTGCATTATTGCCCGATTGTGATGTGTATGTGTAAAATGTATAGTTACTGTCAGGGTTGATAGTAAGATTATAAGATATATCATCTGCAGAAATTTGATAGCTTCCTTTTTTCAGCACTGTTCCTGTTGATGAACGAAAATCTATGTTTAGACCTGATATTATATTGTCAATTGAGAACCTCATTCTTGTTTTCGAAGAATTTGCCTGAACTAAACCGACAAATGATCCTTTGTCCAATAAAGGTAATGGTTGTTCCTCTGCATTAGTAGGTAACAAACTTGCCTTTGTTAGTCCGGTAGCATCTGTCCAAGCAATAAGGTAATATGATTTTCCGCCTTCAATATTGCCAACAAAAGCCGATTGAAGTTGTGCCGGTTGCTTTGTCGTAAATATTGTTAATGGTAATGTACCGGCGGGAATAATTGCCGGAGCGGACATTGATCCATACAGCAATCGAGAAGAAAGAACCTCTCCTGATAATTGTGTAATACCTTGAACAGTTCTCGATGCCACTGCAAATGTTAAATCGGAATGTTGTTGTATTAGGTTAATTACGTAAATTCTTGAAAATGAAGGGTCTGTGCTTGTATTGGTGATTTGAGGCAGTACAGTTATGTACTTTCCAGTTTGAGCAGTGCTGTCATTTGCTACGATAATATAGGTTTTCTGTACTTGCACAGGAAAGTTGATGATTGCTGTGCGTTCGCCATTGTGCTCAACAGTAAATGTATCAAGAACTGATGACTTGCATGCACCTATCTCTGCTGAAGCGCTCATTGTTGATGAGGGAACATCATGGACTGAGATGCCAACATTTTGCTCTAACTTCTTCAAACGTAAATTGGATTGCGACAGATTCAAAAATCGTACTTGCGATTTTCTTTCTGGAACTTCTGCCAGATTTTGTAAGGCGCTTGTTGTTTGATTGCGATCATTGATGACACTTAATCCCGTTAAGCCACTTTTTTGTTTATAAGTAAACAGACAATAGGAAGAAAAGTCTTCTAAAGCAAGTGAATATAAACCAATGACTTCAGTTTGTTGATTTGTTCTGTTTGTTCGGAGTAAAGTCAACGAAAGATTAACATTACCAGCAATCTCTTTTGTTGCAGTCTGTGATAAATAGCCATTGTCTCTAAGCAATTCTTCACCATTTTGGCACCCTTCACGCACAGAGAAAACATATTGTGAATCGGGAAAGCAATTGATAAGCTTTATCTCAGGATTACGTGTTAATAAGGAACGTCTTGCTTGTGTTGTATAATACAGCAAGGTATCAGCCGGTTTATTGCGATTGGCAGTTATTCCGGGCAAGATAAAGTACGTGTGATAATTTGTGCGTGTGAATTGCAATTTGCGGAATGTTCTCAGTTCTTCTATTCCATTATTGAGAATGATGGCAGTTGCCGAATCGCCAATCGGAGCACGAAATATTGGCGAAACAGTACTATATTCGGTTGCCGCCGAAATTGACGCTGTGCCAAAAGAAAGCTGGCGTGCGTTTCCGTCACTGGCTAAGTTAACTACTCTCAACATCATGCTGTCTGTGCCATCCGGTGGATTGACTAACAGAGGATTCTCATCAGCGCAACCAATGAGGATGACTGTAAATAAAGGTATGAATATTAAGCGTATAAACTTCATTGTTACATCCGAATTCTTAATGCCTAAAACGTGAGTAACATGATAATATTGAATACAAAGAAATCACACAAGGTAATGAAATGACGTATTTTTGCATTTGTATTCACCAAACATAACATCTCAAGTAATGCAAGAGAAAATTCGTAGTATTATAGATAGATTTCATGAGGTCGAGCATTCATTGATGGATCCGTCAGTTTCTGCCGATATCGCTCAGTTTAGATTATTGTCAAAAGAATTCAAATCGCTGGAGCCACTGGTGCTTATTGGAAGGGATTATCTTTTGGTAATTGAACAGGTTGAGGCAAATAAGGAACTCATTGAAGATTCAAGTATTGAGCCGGAACTCCGTGATCTTGCGTATGAGGAACAAACCATATTGCGAGAACAAATTGCCAACATTGAAAACGAATTGAAGTTGCTACTCTTACCTCGAGATCCGAATGATGCAAAGAACTGCATCATAGAAGTTCGTGCCGGTACCGGTGGTGACGAAGCAGGAATTTTTGTTGGTGATTTATTCAGAATGTACCAACGGTTTGCAGAGCGAACCGGTTTTACGATTGAAGTGATTGACATGAATGAAAGTGAAAGGGGAGGATTCAAAG
>JAFLBY010000206.1 GCA_017302855.1 Candidatus Kapaibacterium sp. | reverse complement strand
AACAATGAAAAACGCGTAGGTCTTGTTCCGGGCACTGTCGCCGAACTTGTACGTAATGGTCACACTGTTCTTGTTCAAGATACCGCCGGTATCGGTAGCGGTTTCAGCAATGACGATTACATTAAAGCAGGCGGACAAATCGTTGCAACTGCTGCAGATGTTTACGGTGGTGCTGATATGATTGTCAAGGTCAAAGAACCTATCGAACCTGAATATCCTCTTATTCGCGAAAATCAAGTACTTTTCACATATTTTCACTTTGCAGCCAGTCAAGAGCTAACCGAAGCAATGATGCAACGAAAAGCAGTATGTATTGCGTATGAAACTGTGATGAAAAATGATGGTTCGCTCCCCTTGCTTATTCCTATGAGTGAAGTTGCAGGACGCATGGCTCCACAAGAAGGTGCAAAATATTTAGAGCATCCAATGGGTGGGCGCGGCATTTTATTAGGTGGTGTTCCGGGAACTCAGCCCGCACGCGTTTTGGTTCTTGGTGGCGGAATTGTAGGAACGAATGCTGCTAAAATTGCAGCCGGTTTTGGTGCTCGTGTTACTATTTTCGATACCAATCTTTACCGCTTACGTTATCTTGATGATGTGATGCCCAAAAATGTCACAACAATGAAATCGAATCCTTTCAATATTGCTCACCAATTAGAACATGCCGATTTGGTTATCGGTGGTGTACTCATTGCTGGTGCAAAAGCTCCTAAACTCATCACACGCGACATGCTCTCATTGATGAAAGAAGGTTCCGTAATTGTTGATGTTTCGGTTGACCAAGGCGGTTGTATTGAAACATGTCGTCCGACAACACATGCCGATCCAACGTATGTTGTTGATGGAGTAGTGCATTATTGCGTTGCCAATATGCCCGGAGCCGTTCCATTTACTTCAACAATAGCTTTAACCAATGCTACATCCGATTATACTTTGCAACTTGCCAATCTTGGATGGAAAGAAGCCTGCAAGCAAAACAAAGAATTGATGTACGGTCTCAATATGATTGGTGGAGAAATTGTGTATGATGCCGTTGCGGAAGCTTTTGGTTTCTCATCAACATCCGTAGATGCATTCTTGAACTGATATATCTGTCAGAAATAGTGTCAAAACCCGATGCCACACGGTATCGGGTTTTTTATTTCTATAAAACTACACAGATGTGCATTACCGCAAATTTTCATACAACTCTCTGATTTTTCATTGATTATACAATAAGCAATACTCATTTGACGGAGTACTGACTACATAAAGAAAGCGGGCTTATTGCCTCATGATTCATAACTTTGCAAAGATTTTATCACAAATTGACATTATACTATGAAGCGTTATGCACTTATTTTAGGCAGTTCAAGCGGCTTTGGGCGCGCTGCTGCACTTGAACTTGCAAAAGAAGGTTTTGGTATTTATGGCGTACACTTAGACAGAAGTGCAACTATGCCTATGGTGGAAGAATTAAAAGCTGAACTGACCAATTTAGGTGCAGACCCTGTGTTCTATAATGTCAATGCTGCTGATGCTGACCGCCGTGCTGAAATAATTCACGATATCAATGAACGCAGTGGTGGCGCGGCTTCTATCGGCGTACTTGTTCATTCGCTTGCTTTTGGTTCATTACAACCACTTGTTTTCATCCAAGAAGGCGATAAACCTGTTACTCAAAAACAATTAGAGATGACACTCGATGTTATGGCGAATAGTTTGGTGTACTGGACACAAGACCTTGTGGCAAAAAATCTTTTCTGTGAAAACTCACGCATTTTTGGTCTTACAAGTGCAGGTAGCCGTCGTGCATTGCCTATGTACGGTGCTGTTTCTGCCGCCAAGGCTGCAATGGAAGCATACTGTCGTCAATTAGCAATGGAATTAGCACCATTGAAAATAACAGCTAATGCAATTTGTGCCGGTGTAACCGATACTCCGGCTTTGAAAAAAATTCCGGGTAATGATATTATCATCGGAAATGCTATGATGCGTAATCCTAATCATCGCCTTACAACACCCGATGATGTCGCAAAATTTATTCGACTACTCAGCAAGCCGGAATCATTGTGGGTCAATGGCGATGTGATTCGTGTGGATGGCGGCGAAGATGCAATTGATTTAACTTGGTGGAAACCTAATTCATAATATAATCTCTCGTGGAGGGTCTGATGAAAAAGCCGCTACACCTATGGCTTATGGCTTATGCTGTCATATATCTGCTATGCACTATGACCGCTATGGCTCAACGTCCTATTCGCAGCACAGTTTTTTACAAACGTCCTTCATCGGAATCAGTTCAACCGCCGGAAAATTCTGATGGCTCTGATATCAAAGACCGTAGATTCTCCGATACAGTTACTATTGCCGAGCAAGGTGAAAAAGTAAAAGTTGCCTCGGGTAAACGTATCGAAATTGAAGTTGATGAAGCAATGAAACTCTTCGATAATCAAGATTATAGTGCAGCTCAAGAGCGATTCAGACAACTTTCAGGCACAATTTCAGCAAATGATCCATTGCTCATGGACGTATTATTTATGAGTGCTGAATGTGATGCTGTCACGGCTCAATACAAAGAAGCAGAAAAACAATTAGTTAAATTGACAACAAGAAGTGATATAACCCCTACCGTACTCGAAAAAGCTTTAGTACGGTTGGGGCATGTGTTCTGCGCTCAACAAAAAATGGGCGAAGCAGCACAAGCATTCAAAAGATTAAGGCAAGAGTTTCCCGAGTCCAAATATTTGAAACTTGCGGATTGTTCGGCTATTAAATAATCATCGCAAGAAGTATTATTTTCTTTCCGGCTATTCTCATCAGCAAAAATTACGATGCCTTATTACTCTTTTTTCGATAATATGAATAACCGAAGTATATCAATAATCCGAGAACTAATGTCGGAGTGATAAACTGACTATACATGGTCAAATACTCATTAATCGTGCGCCAGCGTTCGCCAAGGAACATACCGGCAAGAATCAACAATGAGTTCCAAGCCAGTGCACTGATTGCCGACAATAGTAGTGTCCGTCCAAATGGCAACTGTGATATTCCCGCAAAAAGTGAAATCACTGCACGAGTGCCGGATAAAAATCTATTCACAACAATTAACCAATTGCCATAACGACGGAACCATTCTTCTGCTTTGGTGATTGAGGCAATTGGCAAGAAAGAAAATCGAGGAGATGTAGTTATTGTAGTTCCAAATTTTCGACCAACAATATACATAGTACAAAATCCGGCGCATCCGCCAAGTGTTGAGGCAAGTGCCAAACTATAAAAATCTATAGTACCGATGCCGACCAATGTACCACAAAATACTATAAGTATATCGCTTGGCGATGGAGGAAATATATTTTCTGCATACGCAATCAGAAATGCAAAAAACAATACACCCAATGGCGGCAATCCGGTGAGAAATTCAACGAGTGTTTCAATCATATAATCACAACAATATATTTTATGAACGATAATGTACACCATACAATTCAAAGAGATGAGTGTATCGGCTCACAGTTAAAATACTTGCGCACATTTCACGATATTACCGTTGAACATGCATCGCACTCTATCGGAAAATCGAAGAGTTTTTTATCTCTTGTTGAAAATGGCAAAAGAACTATCAAAATTGATGCACTTATACCTTTATTGCAACTCTATCGTTTTCGCCTCTCAGAGTTTTTTTTCACTTTAGCCGAACAATACCCATTCTCGCAGTATGGCATAATAGATGAACGGCACAAACGTATATTTATTACGGGTGATGAACAACATAGACCTCTTCTTACGCTCAAAATGCCGGACAACAACTCCGATATCATCGTTTTTGATTTGTTCTTAGAACCAAACTCACAACTTACCGAAACACCTTTTGCTTTTGGAACAACACTCGATGTGGTGTCATTGGAAGGCAAATTGCTTATACAATTACAAGGCGATGAACTTGTCTGTAAATCCGGGCATCACACTACTTTCGATGCTCGGCAATCATCTATTCTCAGAAACTATGAATCAATATCGCACCATAGTATCATTATTGCAAAAAAAAACGAATTATGAAACAATTACAACGATGCGGAATTATTACGCGAACTATGGGGTTAAAAGGTGAATTTCTCATTGAAACCGATAACTTCAATGCGCTTTTTGCGAACAATGATATACTGTATCTGGGTTTTTCACCACAATTTACTGAACCCTATACAGTTGTGAACAGTAAATTTCATGGTAAACATATTCAGGTATTATGTAAAAATATTACCGTGAAAGAAAAAGCAGAACTTCTGATTGGTAAAGCAGTATTTATTGATGCCGATAAAAAAAGCGGAAAATACAAGGAAGAATTTATGGTGCAAGAAATTATCGGTTGCTCGGCTATTGACCATATCACCAAAAACACTATCGGCACTATAAACGATGTATGGCAATTACCCGCAAATGATGTGTGGGTTATCATGACACCGGACAATAAAGAAATTTTACTTCCTGTCATTGATTCAACCGTCATTGCAGTACATACAGAAAAAAAGTATATCGAAATTGCATTAATGGAGGAAATTGACGGCGATGAATAATTCAGCAAAACGTATAGATATTATTGCAGGCGTGCCGCAATTATTGCAAAGCGGACTCGACCACAGTATTGTCGGAAGAGCAAGAAAAAAACAATTAATCACCATCGAAACGCATAATCTTCACGACTATGCCGACGATACCTATCGCCATATTGATGACACTCCCTATGGCGGTGGTGCGGGTATGATTATACAATGTGCACCCGTTTTTGCTTGCATTGAACAATTACAACATCAGCGCACCTATGATGCCATAATATTTTTAACTCCGGACGGCACAACATTAACACAAGATATTGCCAATCAATTTTCTCTCATGAACAATATCATGATGCTTGCCGGACATTACAAAGGAATTGATCAAAGAATTCGCGACACACATATCACCCATGAAATAAGCATTGGCGATTATGTCTTGAGTGGCGGAGAAATTCCCGCTTTAGTCCTTACAGATGCCATTGTTCGATTAATTCCCGGAGCCGTCAGCGATGCCGAATCTGTGCTTGACGATAGTTTTATGCATGGTTTATTGGACGCGCCACATTATACCAAACCGGCTGAATTTCGCGGTATGAATGTACCCGAAGTCCTACGCAGCGGCAATCATGCCCTTATTCGGCAATGGCGAGAACAACAAGCAATCGAAAAAACAAAAAAGCGTCGTCCTGATTTATTTGCTCTTTGGCAACAACACAATGATTAATCATCCATTTTAGCTTTACTCCCATGAAATTAGCCAATGGCATACTCTTAGACAGTAAAAAAATCGAGCCACCCAAATCGGCACTCTCTATGGCAAAACGCTCTATGAATGAAAGCGACTTTGCTCACTATGCCGCCGTACAGATGTATGAAATCACCTACTCCTCCGATGGATTGCTCATCAAAGGATTTCTGGCTCTTCCACCCGCTTCAGAGGAAAA
>JAFLBY010000205.1 GCA_017302855.1 Candidatus Kapaibacterium sp. | reverse complement strand
CACTATGAGCGCACCGGATATTAAAAATTTGAATTATCATATACTAGTCTGCGAAGGCAAATCATGTTCAAAACATGGCAGTGAAGCACTCTGGTATATTTTAAAAGAAAAATTAAACAGTAAAAAATATAAACAGAGTATAGTTCAATCGAAAGTACATTGTACCGGTAATTGCAAATTTGCTCCTGTCATTATGGTCTATCCCGATGGTGTATGGTATAAAAAAATTACGCCGTCACTTCTAAAAAAAATGATAAAAAAACATTTGAAAAAAGGTACTTTCCTCGCAAAAAAACATATTCTTGGCACCATTCAATCTGATATATGAGCACAACATCAATAACGCGTTGCGGCGCTATCGCAATAATTGGAAAACCCAATACGGGTAAATCTACATTAATGAATGCAATTTTGGGAGCAAAATTATCTATTGTGTCACCTAAACCGCAAACGACAAGAAAAAATGTACTCGGTATTTACACAGAGGAAGATGTGCAAATACTGTTTTTAGACACGCCGGGTGTGCTTACACCGAGATATGAATTGCATAAATCAATGATGGAATATGTGAAAAATTCTATTGCTGAATCTGATGCCGTGATGGTATTGATTGATGCCGTCAATGCTCGTAAAAGTTCGGAGTTTCTGACACCTGAGTTTACAACAATGTTACAATCATCGGGTTTGCCTGTTTTTTGTGTTTTTAATAAGGTAGATGCTCTGAAAAATCGTCGTGATGTGTTACCATTAATTATTCAATATCAACAATTAGGTCTTTTTAAGGAATTTTTCACTATTTCGGCTTTGGAGAATAAATATGTGGAAGATATGCTTAAAACCATTGCAGGGTATATGCCGGAAGGTGTGTTCCTTCATGATGCGGAAGACTTGAGCACATTGCCCCAGCGTTTTTTTATCTCCGAAATTATTCGCGAAGTTATTTTTCATGAATTTGAACAAGAAATTCCCTATTCGGCAGAAGTACTTATACAGGAATTTAAAGAAAGAGAAATTGGGAAATGGTATATTGCAGCCGATATTATTGTGGAAAGAGATACACAAAAAGCTATCCTTATCGGAAAAAAGGGAGAGAAAATAAAAGCTGTGGGACAAAAAGCACGCATCGCCGCTGAAGAGCATCTTGGTACGGCTGTGTTTTTAGAGATATTCGTCAAAGTAAGAAACGATTGGCGTAATTCCAAAACACAGTTGTCGGGCTTTGGATATTAAAACAATGTTTGCTCTCTTCAATAAGCATGAAAAAAATGGTTACATACGAGTGTCGTATTCTATCATCTTTTTTTCTTCAAAATCATAAAGAGTTAAGCGGCGCAAACGATAATATCCGGTCCAAAAGTCACGAAGTGTTTGGGCATAGGTACGAAAGGCAGCATCTTTTTCACTTTGAGCAAGCAATACATCTTTAATATCAATTTTACCAATCAGATAACGATTTTTTGTCATTTCATAGCGTTTCTGTGCAATTTCCTCTGTCTTTTTGGCAATAATGATTTGTTTGTCCAAAAGAATCATTCTTTGAATATGATTTGTTAATTCTTGTCGTAGCAGGTGAATTTGCAAGGTATTGTTGAGTGTGGTGCGTTGCTCTTCTGCTTGGGCTGCCTCTTTGTCATGAGTTGCTCTGCCCCATTGAAATAAAGGCATACCAATTTGTAAAGAAAAAGTTTGTCTGTCCAAGAGATTATTGAAGGCACTCGGCACTGTTTGGGCTGTTTGATTAAGTCCCACTGTTGCGGATAATGTGGCATTAAAACTATTGTTGAGGGTGGTTTGTGTTGTGAATCGTTCGGCATTGAGTTTTTGCAATTCAAAATTTTTAATCTCACTTCTGTTACTCAATGCTTTTTCCAAAGCCAAAGCCGAATCAATGCGTAAAACATTGCTGTTTTGTGGTGATTCAATAGTATAATTGTTTGTGGAAATTCCTAATAAAAGCGTAAGATTTTGTTTTGCATTAAGTACATCCAATTGTGCTGTGGACAAAGACATTTGCGCATTTAATAAAGACAATTCATTTTGCAACATGTCATTTTCCGCTATTTTCCCGACCGTATATCGCCCTTGAGATAAGCGATAAGTGGAATCATTGATAATGACATTGAGCCGTGCATTCTCCACATTCATTTGAGCCAAATAGACATCAAAGAAACGGGCAACAACATCCATTGCAATATCTTCCATGGCTTCATGGAATTGTTTGCGAGCCATATCTATCATTATTTCTTGTTGGCGAATATCCCAAGAAACCGAATTTAATTGAAATAAGGGTTGGCTTATACCCAATACCAATGGCGATACTGACCATAGCTTTGATGCATTTTCGCCGAATAAATCAATGCGACTCATTGATGAGCCAATAAATATTTGACCGCCTGTCAGGGGTATTTGTTGTGAAATATTTATTCCGGCTGAGGATTGTGCTTGGCTTTGCGGACGAAATAATAATGAGCCGTCGGGTTGTGGAATACTATTGATGGCGCGCGTAATATTGGGCAATGTACCTTCTAAAGAAAATTGAGGTAAAAGTCCGGCGGAAAATGATTCATAGCGGTGAAAACGATTACGATATGCGCTGCGAGCTATCTCCGCTGACGGTCCCTGAGTTTGGGCAAGTCGCACACATTCTTTTAAAGTTAAGACGGTATTCTGTGCGCATAGTCTAAGTGATGCACACAAAAAAAGTATGAATATTCCACAAATTGTATAATAAAGACGTATGTGCATAATATGTGTAGAATAATGTCGAAAATTCACAATTGTATCGTTTGTTATGCTTCTATTGTTGTCATGATTATTTACTCATAGCGCAAAGCTTCGATTGGGTCATGTTGGGCTGCTCTTTGCGCGGGAACATAGCCAAAACTGATGCCGACAAGAAATGAAACACCAAATGAAATCATAATTGATGACATTGTAACAATAGTTTTTATATCCGCAAATTTTTCTATGCCATAACTTATACTCACTCCCAGAATAATACCGACGATTCCTCCTGTCAAACTGATTGCCACTGCTTCACTGAGAAATTGCGTCACTACATCAGCGCGACGAGCTCCGATAGCACGACGAATGCCAATTTCCTTTGTTCTTTCTAAAACGGAAGCCAGCATGATATTCATAATGCCGATGCCGCCGACAAGAAGCGAAATTGAAGCAATAGCTCCAAGCACAAAATTAAAGATAGTCTTGGTTCTTTGTTCTTGTTGTAATAATAATTCCGGAACAATAATTTCGAAATCAACAACATCATTGTGGCGACGCTGCAACATACGGCGTGTAATATCTGCAATGGTAGATATATAGTCTGAATTATCAATACGAATTATCATTCTGTCCAATTGATGGAAATTATTTTCTCCGTTGTTAGTTTCTTTTTCTTCATCATTACCATAAGAAGCATTGGCACTGCGTATAGATTTTTCTGTAATAAATGAGCGATTGGTAAATTTTAAGAGCATGGTAGTGACAGGCGTATAAATATCAAGATTGTAATCACGAATGCCGAGATCTTTGAGCTGTTTTTCGAGAATAATCCGCTCTTTAAGAACGCCGATAACGGTAAGCCATTCATTACCGCATTTAATTTGTTTTCCTATCGGATCATCGCCGGAGAAAAATTTTGTACGCACACCATGACCAATAACGCATACCGGTTCATGAAGACGTATATGAATATCGGAAAACTGATGTCCTTCTTTCACTTCAAATTCTTTGTCATGAAAAAATGCGGTGTCCACCCCAATCAATTTTCCCGTTCTTTTTAAGCCGCTTCGTAAAAATGTTGTTTCAGAAATTATCTCAGGGCTTACACCTTGCACATGAGGTATAATACGTCGAATGGCATAAGCATCCGCAAGAGTTAATCCGGGACTAAATCGTTTTTTTTCTTTTTTTTCTGCTTCCTCTGCTTCAATGGTTGATTCTTCTTGCTCAATTATCGGCTTCACAATAATATTATTCGTGCCGAGCAATTTCATCTGTTCAAGTATTTCTGCTTGCGCACCTTCACCGATTGCCAACATTGCTATGACCGATGCCACACCAAAGACAATACCCAAAGAAGTGAGTAATGCACGTGTTTTATTCATGATAATAGATTCTGCGGCAATTATCAGATTATGGGATGAAAAAAAAGTATGCACTTTATTGCAAAAATGAGTGAATAAATTTTATTGTTCATCAATAGTGTCAGGGGGAACAAGATAAATCTCATCTTTTTCTGTAATTCCTGAGGTAATAATCACTTCATTTTCGTTCATAACCCCGAGTTTTACATTTCTTTTTTCTGCTTTTGTACCGGAGCGCACATAGACAAATGATTGCTTTCCTTCGGATCGCACTGCTTCAATTGGGATATACATCACATTGGGTATTGTGGTAATGAGTATGGTATTGCTGGTGGTCATGGCAGGGCGCAGCGTAGAGTCCGTTTCATTAATTTGAATTTTTACTTCAAAGACTTTAGATTCGGAATTTGGTCTTTGTTCGCCAATGTTTGCAACGCTTGTTACTTTGCCCGATAATTTTTTATCAGGTATGGCATCTAAACCGATTTGGACGATTTGATTCATTTTTATTTTTTGTATATCTACTTCGTTGATGTAAGTAATTGACTCCATTACAGATAAATCGGGAAGTGTGGCAACGGTCGGATCCCATGGACTTATTGTAGAACCAACAACTCTTTTTCTGCCATTCCACTCACGGTCATAAATTACCATACCTGCTTGTGGCGCAATAATATAAAATTGTGACATTAACGTGGATAAACTTTGAAATTTTTGTTGTTCTTTTGCCAGATCCGTCTCTGCTTCAAGCATTTTTGCAATAGCTTGTTTTACTTTTGTGGAATAATTAATTTTTGCTTGGTCATAAGCCCGCCGTGATTTATCATAAGCAATTTCGGCTTGGCGTATAATCGCAGGTGCTTCATACACCGATTGTTCGCGCAGTAATTTTTGTTCCTCAAGAGCAAATTTCAAATTCGTCAGTTCATCTCGTGCAGCGGATAAAGTAAGGGTAGTGTCTAACTTGACTTGCGTATAATGCGATTCTGCTTTTTGAATAGCTAATTGTGCTTCTCGCATTTTACCGGATATTTCGGTTTTATCAATTTCTGCGACAAAATCACCAATCTTGACGGTAGTACCTTCCGGAACAAGATTAGCAATTTTCATATTGTAAATACCCACACTTTGCATACCTTGCGGTCCCATGATTTCAGTAGAAGTTTTTGCGCGTAATTCGCCCGTAACAGTGACTGTCACACGAAAATTCCCTTTTTTGGGGGTGACGATGAGTGTTGATTGCGATTCATCGGCACTAAAGAGCATCCACCACAGACCAACACCGATGACGAGAATGGCAGGAATGATATACAGTATTCTTTTTTTCATCGAACGTTTGCTTGGGAACGGCGGGTCTGTTCGAGTTTTGCGTGCTTTGATCGCTTATGGCGGCCCGCTCAGCGTATCGCAACTGGCGCATGAATGCTGCCTGT
>JAFLBY010000204.1 GCA_017302855.1 Candidatus Kapaibacterium sp. | reverse complement strand
TTTTTTGATAACTTCAATAACCTCTATCAATTTACGGACACCATGTAACGCTAAAAACTCCGGTAATAGCGGGATGAACACTTCAGAACAGGCAGTAAGAGCATTGAGCGTCAAAAGACCTAATGATGGCGGACAATCAATGAGTATATAATCATACTGCTTAGGTTTTATACTTGACAAAATTTCTTTGAGAATCACTTCCCTACCCGGAATGCCCGATAACTCAATCTCAGCTCCTGAAAGTTCAAGAGTAGATGGGATTATATCAACATTGTTTCTTCGGACTATAGTTTGTTGTAATGACGAATCCCCCTTAAGCAATGAATAAACCGTATGTTCTAATTCATGTGAAGGAACACCTAATGAGTATGTTAGATGTGCTTGAGGATCAAGGTCAACCAATAGTACTTTCTTTTTGCTTTTTGCAAGACCATATCCAACATTAACAACACCTGTTGTCTTGGAAACACCGCCTTTTTGATTGATAAAAGCTATTATTCTCATGTAGTTACTACTTCCCTATTATTTATCGGAAATTTTAAGTATTGGTCTATTAAACATTAGTGTGATTGACTTATTTGAAACACCATTTCTATTTTTAAGAATATGAATTTCAAGCTCAATCTTTTCGGATTCTTGTTGTTGTGTTGCTGTGTCTTCTTGTTGCTCAACACTCTCATTATAGAGTGCTAAGACGGTGTTGGCATCATTCTCTATATCGCCTGATTCCCTAAGGTTCTCTAATCGAGGACGTGATTTAGAAGTCGCTTCACGATTTAATTGTGCTCCTAAGATTATAGGGACATTATTATTTTTAGCGCATTCAAGCAAGCGTTCCGATATTTTTTGTAGTTCAATTTGTCTTGATTGATACTTCCCTGCTATTTTAACTTTTTGGATATAATCAATGAATATAGCCCCGATTGAGGAATTATTTTTACATAAAGTACTGATAATTGTGGAAAGTTCATCCGCTGTATGGGATGAATCATAGATTTGTAAACGACCTGCATTCAATAAATTTCCAATAGTCTCAAAAGCCATATTAATCCTTGGTCTTGAATTATTATTACCATGCAGATAGTTTTCAATGTTATTAATATTCTGTCTTTTGCTAATAGTTTCTTCACTAATATTTGTAAGTATCTTTAAAGTAATATCTTTCCTTGATTCTTCATAAGTAAAGAAGATAAAGCACTTTTTCTCATTGTTACGAATCAGATTGAGTATAAGATTGAACATGAACGTTGTTTTTCCATGTCGTGGTCTTCCTGCTATTATTGAAATTGTACCCGGTTTGAGAGTAATATATTCGTCCAACTCTTTATATCCGGTTTGTAATCCTGTTACGGTCTCTGATAAGTCCTTTTTGAAAGATGAAAGGGTATATGGCTCCGGCAGAGGAGAAATGTATGTATCTCTGATGAGAGAAGTGATACTTTGTAAATGTTCTTGTAATTCTTCAAGACTATTGTTTTCTAATAAATCTTTACCTTTTGTGAGTGCTTTTTTATAGATAGTTTGTGCTTGTTGGCGATTTGTAATGATTCGTAAGTTTTCAATTTCTTTATCAAACTGAATATTATCAATTTGAAAGATTGTGATAAGTTGATTGCGAATTTGTGAAGCATAGACACTATCTGTGACCGTAAGGTAATGCGTAAATAGAGAATGTTTGATTATGTCTCTTTGTATGGCTGAGCTTGCTTGTTCTAAGGGTTCAGCCAACTGTTTTGTTTTCCAAAGAGGGTAGGGGAGAACCGTATTGAGTAGTTTCTTGAAAGACTCAATACCAAAAGCTCGGATATACTCATCCGGATCTTTATGCCCATGATATGAGTCAAGAACATATACTTTTTTATTGTGAGGAAGCAGCTTTTCAGCGGTAGCAATTGTACCTTTCTTTCCGGCATCATCATCATCAAGAGCAATTATTATGGATACTTGCTCTCTCTTTTGAAAAAATTCGACCTGTTTATCAGTGATTGTTGTTTGTCCGAGACCCACCAATGAGTCATAACCTTCTGCGGAAGCATATAAACAATCTAAAAAACCTTCTACTATAATGATGGATTGCTGACTTGATTTTGCTTTGTGTGCATTGAAAACTGTGTCTTTTTCTGTACCTGAACTGAATTTATACTTAGGTGTTATTTTTTCATCAATACTACGGAGAATAAACCCTTTCATTCGACCTAATGAGTCACGATAGGGAATCGTGATTGTATGTGTCGTTCCAAAACCGGTTGTAAATAGTCCCGATTGTTGAATAGCTTCATTACTGAATCCTTTTTGAATCAAATGACTTTTAACTACTTCTTGGGATGGGTAATAGCCAATATACATTTTTGATTGTATTTCGGGAGTATATCCTCTTTTAGAAAGGTATTGTCGTACTTTATCCGCTTTATTTGAATTGTGTAATGAATGTATGAAGAAGTTTTGAGCTTCCTCTAAAACAGTTTCTATGATTTTTTGCTGTGAGTCAAGTTGCGATAGGGGAGTAGTCGTGGTGTTAAGTGTATAATTTGCTGCTGTGGCTAAATGTTCCAATGCTTCGCGAAATGACCACCCTTCTTTACGAGTTAAGTAATCAATCCAATTACCATTTCCACATCCTGCAAAACAGTGCCAAACCGGTTTTTCATCATCAATGCTGAACGAGGGGGTTTTATCATCGTGAAAAGGACAACAGGCTATATAACCTGAATTTGTCTTTTTGAGCTTTTTCAGATCACCGAACAGTTCTCTTTGAAAGTCCTGTCCGAGTAAGATTTCGTATATTTGATCTATGTCATTCACAGAGTTAACTTATAGGTAACTTATAACTAACTTATAGTTGATTGTATGCTAAATTACAACTTTTTCTTTACATATACGCTATAAGAAGAGTAATAGAGAATCAAAAGTTCATTTGAACTTTTGATTCTTGAAGGAAACAGGGGATACAAAGGAGTTTGTTATTAAATCTATCAATGACTTTATCACCGAACATTTGTAATGTGTTCGAGTACTCTCATGTATTGGATTTGTTGTATCTCTCTAAGTCTTACACCGATAGTTTTTTTGATGTGTATCAAAGACAATTATGGAATGAGGTCGTTTGTCCATGCTTGCTTCTGTTTCGGATTCATCCTCAATGCAATATATTCCATAAAATGCCATTTTCTTGTTGTGTATATCTCCACATAGAAAGAAAAGTGGCTTTTTCTTACTGTGTGTTTGACGGATGCTATACTATACACGGTAGCAACCCCCCTGTGCTACAATAGTGTTTATATCACTACACATCATTCTTGATATGGTAATAGATGTGCTATACTGTAAGTCAAAACCATTTACCTGATACAGTGGTGTTGCAACAAAAGTGAGAATCATACTCAAAGGGAAAGTAGGGGAGAGTATATCATCAGCGTAGTTTTATCATGTGATGGAGATTTAACGGAGGCAGGCAATATAATGTGCTGTTATTGCAAGTTCCGTGCATCATTATTCTTATTATCGTTCCACATAGTTTTTTTCATGTTTAAGAAGTTTCAAATAGGGGAGAGCTTGTAAAAAGTATATACTTTTGCTTGATATGATCGCAAAACCAGAGTTTTCTGCATTGTTTCTTGGACTATAATGCGCTATTTCTTTTCCCCAATTCCAAAATTCTTGTAAAAATTCTTCATAAATTTTGTATTGGTTGCGTTCAGTGTCGAATGGTGTCGTGCGGTGTCGAATGGTGTCGTGCGATGTCGAGTGGTGTCGTGCGGTGGCAGACATTTTGAACACAGCAAAAGTCAAAACATCTTATTTTCCATTGATTTACTACATAAAACCATCATTTTAAGGCTTTTCATACTGCAAACACCATGTTTTGTAGCAGCAAACACGATCACTTTTTTGCAATCAACAGCTTTTTGTCAAAGTTTTCGCCATTATTTCACTTTCTTATGTGAGATTTCACAGATAAACGCCCTTTTTTATGAGTGTCAGATTTGTCAGATTTCATTGAGGGCAAAAACTGACAAAAATCCCGGCATCGAACCATCCAAAACCTGTAAGAGAGTACCCATTTTCGTATAACTTTACATAACGTGAACTATATTACTTCAACAAATTCATGCTCGTTGATTGTTCAAATGAGATGTATTGCACAGAAAAATCTCTTGCTTGGCGATGGCTTGCCTCGCAAATAAGCTGAAATACCCCAAAAACACCTCAAAACTTACTGAAAACCTACTGAATATATGCTCAATATCTGCCCGAGGCATGCTCAATACCGATAAAAGACCTTTGAAACATTTACTTAAAATTTACCGAAAACTTACTTAAAATTTACCGAAAAACTACTTGAAACTTACTTCCAGACTCAAAAAATTGAACATTAATAACAAAAAATCATCGTTTTTTAGTGAAAAATCATCATTGTCTATGGAAAAATGCTCATTTGCTAATGTGATCTCTGTGTTTTTGTATAAATCGAGCTTTGCTCAAAGCATTTTTTAGCAATACGAAGCAGTTCTGTTAAGAAGGTTGCCGGTGTTTGTATGATATTCTCGGTAAAAGAATGTTGCATTAAGATTGATTGTGAGGATTATCATGAAGTTTTATCAAATGAAGATTGGTAAAGAGAGCAAAATAATGTGTGATGGACATACATTCATTGTCTGAGAGCTTACTTTCAGAGCAATACAGCCCTTCGATTCACTGCGCTTTCTGTTCTTCGCAGGCATAGAAACATTTCCTTCTCTCCTATTTGGATGGATAAGCAAAGTTTTGTAGTTTTGAGGAAATGAATCGCGTTTTGCGTCAATATGAGAGATGTGCCGCCATTCGGCGTAAGTCAAAGGATTTGCTCAATTACTTCATTGACAAACTACGTTTGGGTTCAGTAACGGCGCAAATCCGCCTCCCCCAGCAAGACTATATGGACACAGTGACAACCGATGGAAATGGATTGAACAATAAAAATTGATATATGTATTTAGAAAAATTCAACATCAAAAATTTCAGAACAATTCAAAATCTTTCTTTGACTTTCAACAAAGGACTTAATATTCTGATTGGCGAAAACAACTCAGGCAAGACAGCAATCATTGATGCTTTGCGTATTTGTATTGGTTATGGAAATTTAAGAAGGGACTTGTATGTAAAGGATAGCGACTTCCATCATCAGAGGAATAACATTACAGATGCAGCAAACGAAATTGAGTTTCACCTCTTTTTTAAAATTGAAAACCCACAAGAAAAGGGTTGGTTCATTGACTTATTAAATGCTTATGAAGGTGGCGGAGAAGATTTGCAATTGCACTTCAAGTTTTACACAGAGGAAAGAAACGGTATCAAAAAAATAAAATACAAAGTTTGGGGAGGAGCAAACGAAGGACAACAAATAATACCTGATGTTTTATCCCTCCTCTATCATGTTCATTTAGATGCGTTGCGTGATGCCGAACAATTTTTACGACCAGTTAGAGGAAACAAGTTAGGACAACTTTATTCCAACATTCAAATAGATACAAATCCAGTTAATGACAAACAACAGAAGAAAGATTTGGCAAGCAGAGTTC
>JAFLBY010000203.1 GCA_017302855.1 Candidatus Kapaibacterium sp. | reverse complement strand
ATACTTGGATGCAAAGTTTGATGATATACTTGCATTGCAACCTGATATTGTATTTGCATGGTCTGATTTGCAGGCTGATATTTGTCAAGAACTTATTAAAAGGGGAATCGAAGTTGTATGCTTTAATCATCGTACAATACAAGGTATTTTTTCGATGATCTACCGACTTGGTATTCTCGTTGGGAAGCCGAGCGAAACTGAAAAGTATATCGAAACGCTTGAAGCTTCGCTTGCACGTGGTGCTGATTTTGCACAATCATTAACAATGCGCCCCAAAGTATATTTTGAAGAATGGTATGACCCGCTGATTACTGGTATTGCTTGGGTGAGCGAGTTAATTGAACATTGCGGTGGTATTGATGTATTTGCTGAAAACAGACAATTTCCTGATGCAAAAAGACGCATTCTGGCTGATGATTCACTAGTTGTAGAAAGAAATCCTGACATTATCATTGCTTCATGGTGCGGCAAAATGTTCAAGCCCGAAAAAATGTTACAAAGACCGCACTGGGAAACAATAAATGCCATACAACACAGTCAAGTTCATGAAATACACTCTTCGATAATATTGCAGCCGGGACCTGCTGCGCTTACCGACGGTGTTGAGGCACTTATTTCAATTTATTCACAATGGCAATCAGCCCAAAACATTTGAAGTATAATTATGGCAATGACACATACACCCGTAACAGCAGATATTGACGGATATTTACAAAATGGTTTTTCTGCCGAAGATGAATTTTTACTCGAATTGAAGCGTGATGCAGCCCAGAACGGCTTTCCTGATATTGCCATCGGTGGTGTGCAGTCAGCGTTCTTGCAAGTATTTCTGCGTTCCATGAATGCAAAATATGTGATGGAAATCGGTTCTCTCTACGGATATTCCGCTATTGTAATGGCAAGAGCTTTACCTGATGACGGTAAAGTTGTCTGCTTTGAATTACAAGAGAAATATTGTGATTATATCCGTAAGAAAGCAGAAGAAGCAGGTGTAGGACATAAAATTGAGGTATATTCCGGCAATGCCAAAAGGGTTCTCAAAGACTATAACCCTGATTATAAGTTCGATTTTGTGTTTATTGATGCCGATAAACCTTCTTATTCCGCATATCTTGATCTCACATATCCATTAGTACGCAAAGGTGGTGTCATTGCCGGAGACAATTGTCTTGCATGGGGTTATGTGGCACAATCAGAGTTCACTTTTGAGCCGATTAATGTGGCAGCTATTCAAAAATTTAATCATGCAATTATTGCGCATCCCGGCTTGCAACATTGTTTTGTGCCAATCGGTGACGGTATGGCTATGGGGCTTAAAATCGAAGAATAATTGTTTGAAACTATTGTCGGAATACTTTGTTATTATGATGTGCATTGTTAAGTGTACATCAATGAAATTTTCTCTCTTTTTTTATTTATTCTACGGAGCTTTTATGCGCCGCATATATCTTATACTTGCAATAGTGATTTTGTCTTTCTCCGGGCAAAACGTTTCGGCACAATTTGGCACAAATAAAGTGCAATATGAAACATTTACTTGGAAATTTTACAAAACTCGCCATTTTGATGTTTATTATCATGAAGGTGGAGAATATCTTGCAAAGTTTGCCGGAATAGTGTGTGAGCGTTCATTAGCATCCATCGAAAAAACTCTCAATTATACGATAAATAAACGTGTCGCGATTATGGTATATAATACTCATAATCAATTTCAGCAAACCAATGTCATTTCCTCTTCTTTATCCGAAGGTACGGGTGGTGTGACAGAATTATTAAAAAATCGTGTCACATTACCATTTGATGGTGATTATGAACAATTTAGACATGTGATTCACCATGAATTAGTCCATGCGGTCTTAAATGATATGTTCTATGGCGGTTCTTATCAAACTGCGGTGCAAATGCGTAACCCCGTCATGATACCATTATTTATGAATGAAGGTCTGGCAGAATTTGAGGGCATCGGCGGCTATAATACCGAAACCGATATGTTTATGCGTGATATGGCATTAAATGAATCTTTACGCGGTTTGCAATCATTGAATGGATATTTGGCATATCGCGGAGGACAGGCATTCTATTGGTATATAGCCGAAAAGTACGGCAAAAGAAAAATAGGTGAATTTATTAATCGTTTAAAAACTGCACAATCCTTAGATGCCGCCTACAAAAGCTCTTTCGGTCTAAATTTTGAGGATTTTTCTGAGCAATGGGTTAAGGATATGAAAAAAATCTATTTACCCGATATTGGTATTTATGAGGATGTGAAAGATTATGCAACTCCAATTACCAATTCAAGAAAAGATTTAAGCTTCTACAATACTTCGCCCGCAATATCACCCGACGCCACGAAAATGGCATATATCTCTGCCATTGATCGCGAGTTCGGTATTTATATCAAAGACATCACTAATCCAAAAAGTGAACCGGAATTAGTGCTTAAATCGGGACGCTCGCTTGATTTTGAAGAATTAAATATTCTGACACCCGGTATTTCATGGAGTCCTGACGGCAAAAAATTAGCAATTTCTGCAAAAGCCGGAGGCGAGGACGCGCTTTACCTTGTGGACGTCAAAGAAGGCGATTATGAAAAAAAATTATTTGGCTTAAAATCAATATCTTGGGCTATCTGGTCGCCCGATGGTGCATTTATTGCCTTTATTGCTTCGGAAAATGAACAAAGCAATATTTATCTGTATAATACAAAATCGGAAAAAGTAGAACGTTTGACAAGTGATATTTTTACAAAATTACACCCCACATGGTCACCAGACAGCAAAAAACTCTATTTTGTTTCTGACCGAGGCGATTATTTGCAAGGATCTTACACAGCAAAAGATTTCGAAATGTGGAATTATGATCATAGCCGCCGCGATATTTATTCGATAGATATTGCTTCGCATGATATGGAACGAATTACTGTAGAGCCACAATATGATAAAACATCCATTGCGGTTTCGCCTGACGGGAAATCACTCTTTTATGTTTCTGACAAAAATGGCATAGGTAATCTCTACCTTTTGAATTTAGAAACGAGAAAAATAGAAATAAAAACCAATTCTTTACAAGGTATTGCACAATTGTCTTTAGCACGTGACGGCAGCACACTTTTGTTTAATACGCTTATCAATGGAGGGTATGATATTTTTCAGATGAAATTTCCTTTCGATAGAAAAACGTATGATTCCATTCCCGTAACCACATTTAGAAAAAAACAGGCATTAGCACAAATAGAAGAAACGATACCTGAAATATCGCAACCGCAAGAACAAAAATCACTGTCTTATGGTGAATATGAACTAGAATTTTCACGTCAACAAAATGTAAAAACCAATACTGATGTTGTGGCTTCTCCGAGTTATGCCGCATCAGGTGGTGGTGATTATATTGACACAACAATGGCTGGTCCATATCCTTATAAATTGTCATTTTCGATGGATTATGCATTCAGTAATTTCGGTTATAATACCTTTTGGGGTGCGCAAGGGCAGCAACAATTTTTGTTTAGTGATATGCTGGGTGATCATCAAATTTACATTGCCGCTAATTTATTTTTAGATATTCGTAACAGTAATTTATACGCAGCGTATTATTATTTGCCGGAAGTCGTTGATTATCAAATTGCTATATATAATCGGCTTGGTTGGTCGGGTGTAAATTTCGGTGCTTGGTATCCGCTGTCAACTTTTCGCCGTGTAGAATTTGGTATTTCTTATATGAACACAGCTCAAGATTATCCCGAATTTCCTACGCTGCAAGGATCCAGCTTAAATACCATTGTTCCCGAAGCCAGATTGGTGTATGATAATACGCGGCAAGGATGGTGGGGACCTGCTGATGGAACTCGATATGGACTTAATATTATGGGTTCTCCTAAATTAGGCAATAATGGCATTGGATTTATGAAAGTTACTGCCGATTTACGGCAATATTTTTCTATTTTTGATGGATATTTGACTACAGCTTTACGTGGAAATGCCGGTACAAGTTTTGGTCCCAACCCCCAGCGCTTTGTGCTTGGTGGTGTGGAAAATTGGATTCGACAAATTAATTTCAATCAAATTCCATTTTCAAGTCCTGCCGATTTTGCTTTTATGGAATTCGGTATGCCTGTGCGAGGTTGGGAAATTGGCAGAGGCATAGGTAATAATTTCTTTTTAACAAATGCTGAATTACGTTTTCCACTCTTTTATGGCTTGCTTGCCGGACCTGTTCCCATACCATTACAAGGGGTGCAAGGGACAATGTTTTTTGATATGGGAGGTGCATGGAATAATGGTCAGGCATTCGTTTCCGCTCGACCTGATGAAAATGGTAATCTGACAACAAGAGATTTATTAATGAGTGCCGGAGTCGGTATGCGCTCATTTGTTTTAGGTTTGCCTTTACGAGTGGATGTAGCATGGAGAAATCTGTATTGGAATTGGTCACAACCTCTGTGGATGTTTTCAATAGGTGGCGATTTGTAAACAGTTGACATCATGTCTTCTGTATAAAAAACAAATACAATCGAATTATCACCATTTCTCTTTATTGTGTGAAATTTCATTTAAGCTATATTCTCGTTATTATCTTATTTTCTTGCTTTTCTCTGAAAGCAAAAACAGATAGTCTTAGTACTATTTCACCATTACGATTGGCTTGTGTCGGCGGCATAACAACAGCAGGTTTTATCTATGGGCATGCCCTACAAAATAATTTATGGTGGAAAGGAGAAAAGACTGATTTTTATATTAACACCAATCGCGATTGGGAATATGCTTTGGGGGCGGATAAATTAGGACATTGTTTTTTTTCTTCAATGGTGAGCACGACCTATTCGCGATTATGTATGTGGACGGGTATGGACACCATAAGTTCATTATATACTGGTGCCGCAATTGCGATGACTTATCAGACCTATATTGAAATTCGTGATGGTTTTTCGCGTGATAATGGCGGCGGTTATCTGGGTTTCAGCCCGGGCGATATGGTAGCCAATACCGTTGGAGCATCATTGCCACTGCTTACATATTATTATCCTGTATTACAGCCATTTTCTTTGCAAATCAGCTTCGATTGGAAAAATTATAATCCCCAACGCTATGGGGCAATTATTGACGATTATGAAAATACTACTCATTGGATAAGTGTGGGTTCGGAGGCATTTATACCTGCTTCTTGGCGCAATACATGGTATCCGTCTTGGATTGGTTTTTCTATTGGTCATAGTGTGAAGCACCTAACAGGTAATGGTGGCGGCACACATGAATTATATTTGTCATTATATTGGGATATTCGTAAGATACCACTTTCCGGTGGTTTATGGGATAGCATCATTGCTACGTTATCACACTATCGTTTACCTGCACCGGCTGTTCGAATTGTACCGGGAATAACGTGGGTTGGTTTGAAATTGTGAGAATAATCAAAAAAAATGTGACTTCTCCTATTTTGTATATAACCAAATCAAACACATAAATTTCATTATTCGTTTGCTACTTTCTATAAATTATATTTGAATTATAGTCTTAAATTTCTTGATTCTACAATATCATACACTTTTATCCCGTGTGCTTTTGC
>JAFLBY010000202.1 GCA_017302855.1 Candidatus Kapaibacterium sp. | reverse complement strand
TTCATCAACACGAACAACGACCACAACTTCTTCTGCATCTGATGATTTTTGGGAAAGTATTTTCCGTGCTATGGGAGGCAGAAACAATACTCGTGAGCGCACTCGTACAACAACGGAACAACCCCAACGATTTGAAAAATTCAAAACAGTAGAAGCAACTGTCTATGTTGAAGAATTTGGAAAAAAAATTCGTGTTCGGGCAAGTTTTACCGCAAAAATATTAGATAATTTCGGTGACCCTATGCAAGTCAATGAAGTGGATGACATGAAATTTTATCAAGAATTTTTCTTAAAAATTGATAAAGGATTATTTCTTACGCGACAAAAGCTATGACATAATTATGTAGAATTTATGCAGAAGAGCAAGTGGTTAATAACCACTTGCTCTTTTTTATTATTTTCTTTTCCCTCTCAATGTATTGTAAACGTTTTCACCTATTTCGCCCATCAATACACCTAATAAGACTATGGAGCCGCCCATAAATTCTCGCCACCCGAATTGCTCACTGATATACAGATATGCCAAAATACTCGCAATTATCGGCTCTAAGGAAAAAATCAATGCTGCTTTTACCGGAGAAGAATCCCTTTGCCAACGGGTCTGAATATAGGTGGCAATCACCGAACCCAAAAAAGCAGTATAACATATCGCTACAATGGCATGGGGAGCAGTGAAACTAGTGTGCAATAATTTTTGAAAATTATCCATCGAAGTATGTTCATACAACAAATATGCGATACTTGAAATAATACAAGTACTGATAAATTGCAATAATGTTAATCGTGCAGAATGTTCTAAAATATCCTCACGATTAGTAGTATAAACATCCGTCAATGTAATATACACGCCCCAAAGGACTGCACAAATCAATGTAGCAATATCACCTTTATTTACCGATGAAAAATTAGGGTCTGTAAATATCCATAATCCTAATGTGACAACAAAAACGCCTATTTTTTGCATTAATGTCACCGGACGACGCTCAATCAAATAATATACAATCGGCGTAAATATCACCATAGAACCTGTGATAAATGAGCTCTTGGCTATCGTCGTATATTGCAAGCCCCATGTTTGCAATAAAAAGCCAATACCGAACACTATACCCAATATCGTCCCCTGTTGTATATCTTTTACTGTCAATGAACGCAGATATTTACCCCATAGAAGTAATCCCACACCACTTGCTAATAAAAAACGTAATCCCGTGAACAAAAACGGAGGCACATCATCTAAGGCATATTTAATGACAATAAATGTTGCTGCCCAAATTAATGCAATGAGAAGCAATAAAATATCTGCTCTTGATGATTTTGTCATAATAATTACTTTTTAATACATTAGGAAATATTCCAACCATACATCTCGAAGGTCTGCCGAGCAAGTTCTTCGCGATGATTAGGATGAGCTATGGCAATAAGACGTTCCGCTCTTTCACGCAAGGATTTACCATATAAATATGCAATACCATATTCAGTCACAATATAATGGACATGCGATCTGGTAGTCACAACACCCGCTCCCTGCTTCAATACATTCACAATACGCGATAAACCCTTCGATGTGGTTGAAGGCAATGCAATAATCGGCTTTCCTCCCTCCGACAATGATGCCCCGCGAATAAAATCCATCTGACCGCCGACACCAGAATAAATCTTACAACCAATGGAATCAGCGCATACTTGACCTGTAATATCCACCTCGATAGCAGAATTAATTGCCGTCACCTTCGGATTTTGTCGTATCACACTTGTATCATTCACATAACCAATATCCAACATCGCAATCTCAGGATTATCATCCACAAAATCATATAAACGTTGAGAACCGAACACAAAACCCGATACTATTTTACCCTTATATTTCCTTTTATGTTGTCCCGTAATAACACCCCTTTCAACCAAATCAATCACTCTGTCAGAAAACATCTCCGTATGAATACCAAGTTCACGATGATTACCCAATGATGCAAGCACTGCATCCGGAATTGCGCCGATACCCATTTGTAAAGTAGCTCCATCATCCACCAAAGAAGCAACATATTCACCTATTTTTTTCTCATTATCGCTCAAAGGGGCTGCATCAAGCACAGGCAATGGCTCATGATGCTCAACCATCATATCAATATGCTTTACATGAATAAAACTATCCCCATGAGTGCGAGGAACAAAAGAATTAACCTGTGCAATAACATAACGAGCTGACTGAACGGCTGCTCTCGTTACATCAACCGATGTACCCAAAGAACAAAAGCCATGCTTATCTGGCGGCGACACAGAAATCAATGCAACATCCAATGGCAATATCTTATTACGAAACAATGCAGGAATCTCACTCAAAAACACGGGTGTAAAATCCGCATGACCGCTTTGAATTGCCTTACGCACATTCGACCCGACAAACAAAGCATTCACTCGAAATGACTCCTCATACTCCGGCAAAGCATACTCTGCTGTCCCCTCCGTATGCAAGTGAATAATCTCAACACCCGACAATGAAGAAGCACGATTCACCATTGCTTTTAAGAGTAATTGCGGAGCAGCAGCCACACTATGAACAAACACCCTATGATTAGAACGCAACAAGTCCATTGCCTGTTCTGCGCTATGATATACGGGCATACACAACTTTCCTTTCTTATCTTTAACTTATTTTTGTGATAAATTCTAAACCTCGAATGCGAAACTACGGTTTTTTTGTGAGGATTTTTCGTCATTTTTACGATTCAAGCCATGATTAAAGCAATAATATTCGACTTAGACAATACCCTCGTGGACTTTGTCGCAATGAAACGTCACGCCATTGATGCGGCGATTGGGGCTATGATGGATGCCGGCATGAACCTCACCCATGAACAAATAAAATCTCGCATTGACAAAATCTACGAAGAACTCGGATGGGAATACCAACAAGTCTTCGACAAATTACTCCACGATACGCTTGGCTATGTGGACCACCGAATGCTCTCGGCAGGCATTATCGCTTATCGTAGAGCAAGAGAAGCCGCACTCAAACCCTTTCCACATGTGACAGCAACCATAATGCACCTTGTAAAAATGGGAATAAAGTTAGCTGTTTTATCAGATGCTCCGGCTCGTGAGGCATGGTTACGGCTTTGTTACATTAATTTTCATCATATTTTCGATGTCGTGGTCACCTTCGATGACACAGGCGAAAGAAAACCAAGCCCCAAACCGTTTCTGTTAGCTTTAGAAAAATTACAAGTGCAACCACACGAAGCTATCATGATCGGCGATTGGGCCGAACGCGATATGGTCGGAGCAAAAAATGTTGGCATGATTACAGGATTTGCACGCTATGGAGAAGCCTTCGGAACAGGTGAAGTTAATGCTGACTATGACATCACCGACATCAAACAACTTATTGCTATTGTCAATCAGCATAATACACAATCATAATCACATAATTATTTTCCAAATAACTTTCACTTTACAAAAATGATACTACCGGTTTATTTATACAATCACGCCATACTTCGTGAAAAAACAAAGCCCATCAATGACATGAATGATGAAGTACAACAATTTATAGCAAATATGTTTGACACAATGACACAAGCATATGGCATTGGTCTGGCAGCAAATCAAGTGGGTGATAATCGCTCCATCATCGTCGTGGACATCACAGATCCTGAAGATGAAACACCGCCACAAATCCCCCCCACTGTCTTCATCAATCCAATCATAGAAAAATACTCCGAAGACCTTATTGATTATGAAGAAGGATGCCTCAGCGTGCCCAAATTCCGTGACAAAGTATTCAGACCCGACGCAGTCAGAGTAAAATACTTCGACAAAAACATGAACGAACGAATCATCGAAGCCGATGGACTATTAGCAAGAGTATTGCAACATGAAATTGACCACCTCAATGGTATTTACTTCTTCGACCGACTCTCTGCCGTCCGCAAAACCTTAGCTCAAGGCAAACTCCGCAAAATCATGCGCGGCGACATTATCCCCGACTATGAATATATGTTAGGCGAATCGTAAATAATACTATAGAAAAGGACAATCATACGATTGTCTTTTTTTATGAGGCACTATCTCACATCGAACACAATTGCGCCAAAGTGCAACAATGATTATATTTCTCAACGAAACAACAAAAGTATTATGAAAACGAAATCCACTACCGTGAGTGCTGTTTTAGGTATTATAATTATTGGATTCGTCTTTACATTTTGGTCATATTATTCTCAACCAACAACAATTGACTGTAAAACAACACTGAACAAAACTCCTTATATCGCCAGAGAACTTGTCACAAAAGCTGCAAGTGACTCGATTAATAAAGATTTCGAAATTCTTCAAAATTGTGGCAACTTAGACTCAATTGATGTAGAGTTACTCAGGGGACCAATGTTAATTTCAATCATAAATGACAGCTTTGGTAAAGATATAACATATAATAGTATTTTACAACGAATGAATGAATATAGGAAGACCGAAAATTACAATAATGTACGAGAAGCTATCATTGCATCCAAGACTCTTAAAAATAAGATTGCAACAATAGAAGATTTTGATCAAGACAAATATCAATTAGCAAAGATTGGATTTTCTTCTTCAGAAATTGACTCAATAAAATATATTCTTCAATCTAACCTGACATATAAAAAGACATATCAAGAAATATGTGCAGAGTATATCAGACCTAAGCAAAAGACTGCAACTCCCAAACTTGAAACAATAAAATTCAACGAATTCATTGACCTTAAAAGTGCAATTAATACGGGGAATAAAGAAGGTAAAAAGGTACTCCTCTATTTTTCAGCTTATTCGATTACGAATGCACGACGGCTTGAAAAAATGATATTATCAGATGCAAGGGTGAAAAAAGTACTGACCGAGAATTTCTCTTATTTCGTAATTTACACAGACGATCGTAAAAGGGATCAGTCCACGCACTCCACAGTCGGTGAGAAATTTCAGAAGCTACAACAGGAAAATTTCAAGACAAATGAAGTACCATATTTTTGTATCATAAACAATGATGGCAAAGTGCTTTCCGAAATTGGCTACACTAATAATATTGAAGAATTTATGATATTTCTAAAGAATGGCTTAAAATAGCTATATTTATGAAGTGATAAATAATTAGAAAAACATTACAAAGTACATATCAAATTTCTTAACGTAATTTTATAGGCAAAGGACAGCGTCCTCGAATCTTGATTAAACCTTTATTCAATCTTTCATTGAAAAGACAATAGATTCTTGCTTTTTGCAATTACCTTTTTAATTTCATCTATACTTATCCTGTCAATATAGAAAATTAAAAGCATAACAATCATTATAATCCGAGAAGTTCATTCTTAACCTAATTCATTGATATTAGGTTTATAGGAAAGCATTATGTAATCAATGATACAAAAGTGTGGAAAGGCATAAAAAAAAGGCCGCCGTGAAAACGACGACCTTTTTCGTAAAGAATACGAGCCGATTATTATTTTGTTCTTGTGAACTCAATACGGCGGTTTTTCTGTTTGCCTTCATCGGTATCGTTCGGAGCTATCGGTGAATCCGGTCCGAAGCCTTT
>JAFLBY010000201.1 GCA_017302855.1 Candidatus Kapaibacterium sp. | reverse complement strand
GTATTGGTTTTGCTTCCGGTAGATTTGAAACTCAATGGAGCAGTTTACAAAAGATTCGCGAAGTTTCGCTGTTAGGTGACATAGTCCTCGCTTTACCAGAACGCCAAAAAACAAATGCGCATATTCAGTTTTCCCAATCGAACGCACTGAAAGCTGTGTTTGGTCCATTTAATGGAATAATCAGTGGTCTTAGTGAACATAATGGTGATGTGATGACCTTAATGCAGTGTACACAAAGTTATTGGCAGTTTTCACCCAATATGCTTACTTTGCGAGGAAATATAACAACCTATGGAGGAATTTCGGGGATTCCTGAAGGACAAATTAGACCTATTTCCCTCATTCAGATGGTACATCCGCAGAGAGTTTGTTTTGAGTCAACGCTTGAAACGAAGGGAACTTCCACAGAGTTTAATCTTCGCTTTGGGAAAAAAACTTCCAATCTGTTTGCATCGTTTGATGCTTTGCCATGTTTGAGCAAAATCGGTTTCTTGTCATATGTATCCGTCAAAGATGCAATAACAATAGAAAAAGATGCCTTGACCTTGAAAACTCAGGGATTAGGCAAAAGTTGCGACAGCCGTTCATTCATCGTTGGAACAGGAAGCATGCTGACAGCAACGAATATTCAGTTAAAAAATGAGGAAGAACTTGTTACGCTTCGACTTGGTGAAAAGTCTTTTATCATACCTCGTTTCAAAGTGCCAAAACCTGAGATTTCGGGTGCTGTTGAAGCGGAATATCTGCAAAAACCAATTCGATTTACTCTTGGTGAAAATAGAGATTACCGATGTGAAGACGAAATGCTAAATGATAAGCAAAATATATATATATCAACAGCTTTTAATGTGGGTGTGACTTTAGAGAATAATGGCAATGTGATAAATAAGGGAAAACTACTACCTAAAGGCACACGCTTACTTCTGACTATTGTCACCAATGAACAAGGTAAACAAAAATCGAATACGTATCCATTGACATTAAGAGTTCCACTTCAAACGAATAGTTCATTATCGTTACGTTCATTGTTGAATCAGAACATTAAGTACAGAGTACTAAAAATGAGAGTAGTGTTATCGGATTATGAAGACTCAGATATGCAGGACAACTGTGCAAGTGATGGAACAAATTCTTGTGAATAATGGCTTATGATGATATGAGAAAACATAGTCTATCCTTTATCTCATTTATTGCTTTGTTGAGTTGTTTTTTTGATTGTAATGCTCAAACTGAAGGTAATTTCGTCAAAACATTTGCATTGGGATATGGCGATAAATATTTGAAAAAAATAAATTTGCGTTGGTTTGTTTCAAAAAGTCATTGCCTTCCTAATGAAGGTTACACCATATTGAGAAAGAAACACGGTGCTCCGATGATTCATCAAATTGTAGGCTATGTGCAATCTCATCAAGAAAAAAGCACTCGGTTTACATCGGAAGAGCAAAAAATCGCAGATACTCTCATGTCTTATATGAACAAAATGAGCAAAGAGGCAATATCTGAACCATTGATTGAATGGTCATTGCAGTATTTACAATGTGTATCCCCTGACATTGCTGCGTCGGCTTTAGGATTACAATTCACCGATACTACTGTCCGCGCCGGTATTCAATATGATTATCGTATTGATATTGGCACAACTACGATAGCAACAATCTCGAATATATCCACACATACTTCTTTACAACCTAAGGTGAATACATTCAATGTGGAGGAGTTAAGTTATGGTAATAGAGTGACATGGGATACTGATCACGACAGCAAGCAGGGGATAGTCCGCTGGCTACTCATAAGGAAACAATTAAATGTCATAGATACCGTGGCAATGATACCTAAAGTGCTAACTCATTCTTTATCAAAATTGTATGAATACGAAGATACCGAAGTGTTGAATGAAGATGGCAATGTAACGTATTCAATTATTCCGATAGATTATTGGAATACCATTGGGAAATCGTATTCAATGACAATAAAATCACGCAGAAAGTCACCCCGTTTACCCACAACAAATTTTATAAGTTTTCAATCAACTAAAAGAAACATCTTGTTGAAATGGACTCCTGCAATGACCTATGGTTATAGAATATACCGACAATTTGGAGGTGAAAAAAACATTGTCGCACATCAGATTGATCGGACGGTGACATCCTACATAGATACTATACGAACGCCTGTCAGCTATTCAGCACGCTATTTTATCACATGTTTGGATTCCATTGGTCGAGAGGGAGAGTTTTCTATGCCAATTGATGTTCCAATTGACGATGAAATTCCACCAATCACACCCAGATATGTTATTGTTCAACCCAAACTAGGTATGTTTGAACTAATGTGGGCACATAGCACAGATCAAGATAAAGCAGGATATGAGATTGCACGTTCATTAGGTAAAGATCAGAATTTTTATGTTATCACCCATACTCCGGTAAAGGATAGCATTTATATTGACTCCGCAGTGCAGTCACTAAAATCGGGCAAGTTTATTTATCGTGTACGTACCGTAGATATTTTTGGTAATACAAGTGACTGGTCAGAGGGTATTCTTGTTTCAATGCCGGATTTATCGGTACCAATGGCACCATTGATGACAGAGATCAAAGCTTCGGACAAATCAATAGAATTACGTTGGCAGCGAGTAGCGGAGCTTGATTTGGCAGGCTATTGGGTCAATAGAACAGACGATACTTTATTTACACCCATTACTCTCAATGAAGAGTTGTTGCCGCGAGAGAACACTCAATACAATGATACACTTATCAAAGCGGGAATTCTGTACTTTTACGAAGTTGTTTCTGTGGACAGTAGTGTGAATATCTCAGCTCCTTCAATACGTTTGTCAGCTCGCAGCTACGACAAAAGCAACCCAGCTCCTCCAATTATTGATTCTGTCTATTATACGGAAGGAAAAGTGCGAATCACATGGTTTTTTGAATACCCGCCTCCAATACCGGTGTCTGTTGTAGTTGAACGCAGCAGAGACAATAAACGATATGTGCAGATAAGTGCTCCGTTGGCGGAAACGGAGAAAGCTTTTAGTGACACGGATATTGGATCAGCGGAAAAATACTATTACAGAGTTCGTGCTTTATCGAAAGAAGGGAATTATGGTAAGCCGTCAGATCAAAAGAGTATCGAATCAAGCGTCCGTTGATAGTCCACAGAGCAATTTGGCGCAATTCCCGGTTGAAGAGTAACAATCCCGAAGAGTTTACGGCTTATCTACCTAATTTGTAATCTATTGTAAAATATAAGATTAGATTGATAGCATGTATGTGAACGCTTGTGATACATCAAAAAAGGGAAAAAGAAAGATTACGCATTTTCGGTAATAACGCTATTTTTGCGATGATTACTCTACTTACTACATCAAATTTGAGGAGATTTATATGACATCTGCTGAATTTCTTGAGCAGCTTGACGCTATTGTTAATGAGCGACACATGTTGCAACATCCATTCTATATCATGTGGAATGAAGGAAAACTCACAAGAGAAATGCTTCGTGAATATGCATTGGAATACTATCATCAAGTCCACAATTTCCCCACCTATGTGAGCGCGACCCATGCGAACTGTGATGATTTTGAAGTACGCCAAATGCTTCTTGAAAATTTAATCGAAGAAGAACATGGACCCGGAAACCATCCTGCGCTTTGGCGACGTTTCGGTAAAGCAATGGGTGTTAGTGAACAAGAAATGCTCAACAGAAAATTTTTGCCGCATACAAAAGAATCCGTTCGTATATTGAAAGAACTTGCCTCAAGACCAAATGTCGCAGAAGGTTTGTCGGCCTTGTATGCTTATGAATCACAAATCCCTGAAATTAGCACAACCAAAATTAAAGGTCTGAAAGAATGGTACAATCTTGATGTAGAGGATGCAACAATTTTCTTTTCTGTTCACGAAGGTGCGGATGAAATTCACAGCAGAGTCACACGGGAAGCACTTGTTAAAATGTGCACAACAGACGAAGAAAAGCAAATCGCTCTGAATGCAGCCAGAGAAGCTGCTGACGCCTTCAACTTATTGCTTGATGGTGTTTATGAGTCGTTCTGTACGGATAAAGCACAATCATAACTGCATAGCAATGCTTCAACCGCCGATATAAATATGTCGGCGGTTGAATGTTCATGAAGAGAACTTACAACGTATTTAACCTGTAAATTAATAGGGGAATATGTTTAACCGAAATCAGCGTATTGCCGATCTTGCTTCTGAGATTGTCGTTTCCAAGTATGTGATAATTATGACATGATGCAAGAGCGCGCTTTATTTCGTAACTTTCGTAAACTACTGAGAGCAAATACTACATGTGTCGTTTTGTTGCATACATAGGAACGCCAATACTTGCGGATGATTTGTTGTATAAACCTAAGCATTCGATTATTGCTGCGCAGAGCATGAATGCCGGAGAAATGTCCATAGCTGTTAATGGTGATGGATTTGGAATCGGGTGGTATGCGCCGGAGCTAGATAATGAGCCATGTATTTTCCGTAGTATTAAGCCGGCATGGGCTGATCAAAACCTCAAAAAGCTTGCTAAAAAAGTATATTCGCCCCTCATTTTTGCACATGTAAGAGCTGCTTCGCCGGGATCAATTATTGAAGAATACAATTCACACCCCTTCGAATGTGGCAAACTTATGTTTATGCATAATGGTATGATTGGGGGAATCAAAGATATACGGCGTGGTTTGTTGCGCACTCTCAATGACACTGCATACGATGCGATACTCGGTTCAACAGACAGTGAACATTTCTTTGGATTGATTTTAAATCATATTCAGGACCCTTATGGCGATGTTACCTGTGACGAAATGGTCTATGCAATGGAGCAAGCATTAAAAGATTTTAGCGATTTATTGCTTCAACATAATATCAAGTCACATTCATACCTTAATTTTTGCCTCACTAATGGTACAAGTATAGTGGCAATTCGTTATACGACGAACCCACATGTTCAACCGGCAACCCTCTATTATATGTTTGGCAAAGAATATCGGTGCGATGGTGATACTTGTTATATGGTGCAATCGAACTCCACGCCAAATTGCATTGTTCTGGCATCTGAGCCCTTTACAGCACGTCGTCCGGATTGGATGAAAGCTGAAAGAAATTCGATGCTTATCATTGATGAAACAATGAGATTACGTTTTAAAGATATTCGGCTTGAAGTAGAAGAATATATGGTAGAAATGGTTTAATTCATAAATAGTACGATAATACACATTCATACGCTTGGCGATTATGATACAATACATTTACTTAGTTCCGCTTTTTCCGCTTATTGGATTTCTTATTGTCGGTCTATTCGGCAAGAAGTATCTCAAATCCGAAACACTTATCGGTACGATAGCATCATCTGCTATCGGTTTATCGTTTATCGTTGCCTGCGCTGCATTTTTCCAATTGATTGGAGAAAATCCGGAACAACGCTCGCACATCGTGCCCGTATTCACATGGATTCAAACCGGTGCTTTGAATATCAATATTGCGTATCAAGTTGATCAGCTATCAATAATCTATACGCTGATAATTACCGGTATAGGTACTTTAATTCATATTTACTCTGCCGGTTATATGCACGGAGATAAAGGATTCCCACGATTTTTTGCGTATCTGAATCTCTTTATCTTCATGATGCTAAACCTTGTCTTAGCCGATAATTTACTTT
>JAFLBY010000200.1 GCA_017302855.1 Candidatus Kapaibacterium sp. | reverse complement strand
CTGCGGTAATCGTTCCTTGAATGGGGAAATTCATAATATTTCAAATAGAATAAAATGCAATAAATCAATTGTATTAAAAAAAAAAGCCGATATGGACATACCGGCTATTACTCATTGCCAAATCATCAATTTCTAAGACGAGTTGTATCTATAGAGTTAAGGTATTCTACTTTTTCAAGCAATTTTTCATCTGTCTCAACATTGTTGGGGTCAGGTAAACAACAATCCACCGGACAAACCGCGGCGCATTGGGGCTCATCATGAAAGCCCTTACACTCCGTACATTTATCAGGTACGATATAATAGTAGTCTGCTGACCAGAACTCACCTTTGAACCCACCGGGTGATGTAGAATCCGAGAATTGTTCTGCGCCGAGTTTCCATACTGCTCCGGCTTCATAGATGGCTGTATTCGGACATTCGGGTTCACATGCGCCGCAATTGATACAGTCAGAAGTTATGTAGATTGCCATTGTATTTCCTTATGAGTATATGAAAGAGTTATCGCAAAAATACGGTAAATGTGTTGTATTATCCATAGTGCCTTTCAAAAACGTTTAATGCTGCCGGTATCTTCTTGTGGCTGGAAACGTCAGTAAAAGCGCAGTTTTTCATCAAAAAATTACAAAATTTAAGCGTAAAACCACCAAAAACCTCAATGTGGGTATTGTTTTTTTTGATGACTTCAATGAAAACATCTATTTTTGCAACCACAATTCAAACATCATTTCATTTCTCATCATTCTACAGGGTTCATACATGAATAGACAAGAACTTATTGCTATTGCTTCAGACAAAGCCGGCTTAAGCAAAGTACAAACAGAAGCTGCTCTCACAAGTATCGTAGAAACAATTACCCATGCTATGGCAGCCGGTGATCAGGTTTCTTTAGTTGGTTTTGGTACCTTTAAGGTGTCTAAGCGTGCAGCACGTATTGGGCATAATCCTCGTACCGGAGAAAAAATTAAAATTGCTGCACGGTCAATGCCCAAATTTGACGCCGGAAAAGTCCTCAAGGATAAAATGAATGCGCCGAAAAAAGCAGCGAAAGCCGCTCCTGCTAAAGCGGCAGCAAAACCGGCAGCGAAAGCCGCTCCTGCGAAAGCCGCTCCTGCTAAAGCGGCAGCAAAACCGGCAGCAAAAGCCGCCCCTGCTAAAGCGGCAGCAAAACCGGCAGCGAAAGCCGCCCCTGCTAAAGGGAAGAAAAAATAATTGCTCAACAAATTATAGCCGTTCTTTTTTGAGCGGCTTTTTTTTTACAGCTAATTTAGGGTATTCGCAAATATGTCTCATTACTCGCAAAAACACCTCTTAGGAATACATTCTCTGTCTCGTGAAGATATTGATGCTATTTTTCAATCTGCTGCATTCTTTTCTGAATGTGGTATAAATTCATCTCAAAAATTTTCCTATTTACATGGGAAAACAGTTGTGCTGGGTTTTTTTGAGTCAAGCACACGCACACGTTGTTCTTTTGAAGTTGCTGCAAAGCGTTTAGGTGCTGAAGTATTATTGTTTCAGCCGCAAGGAAGCAGTGTAGAAAAAGGGGAAACTCTGCTTGATACTTTAGAAACGATTGATGCTATGGGGGTGGATATCTGGGTAATCCGTCATTCGATAAATGGTTCTGTAGAATTAATGTCAAATCATAGTAATGGAATATTTATCAATGCAGGTGAAGGGAACAAAGAGCACCCAACACAAGCATTACTTGACGGTTTTACTTTGTTAGAAAAATTCGATTCTTTGGAAGGAAAAAGAATTTGTATTGTCGGCGATATTTTGCATAGCAGAGTGGCACGTTCTGATATCTATCTTTTTCAAAAATTAGGCGCGGAAGTCGCAATATGCGGTCCTGATATATTTATGCCGGATTTACGAGAATTTTCAAATATTCACAGATTAGAAACCATTGAAGATTCTGTTGCATGGGCAGATGCAATTAATATGCTGCGCATTCAAAAAGAAAGAATTGTTGATAAAAATATACCAACAACAGAGGAGTATAGTCAACAGTTTGGTTTACGAATGAAACATTTGATTAGTAAACCTAATATAATAGTTATGCACCCCGGTCCGGCAAATTATGGGGTTGAGATAGACCATGAAGTAGCACATTCACCCCAATCGGTCATTCAAAGACAGGTACGCAATGGTGTTGCTGTCCGAATGGCGGTGCTCACATTGTTATCAAATCATAATAGGTAAATCAGTTTTAAGAGCTGTGCTTCTTATGGTTAGGGCATATATGATTTCTTGTTACTAATCTTAGAAGAATGAGAATCTTATTACGATAACTTCCTCTGACTGTCTTACAATCAAGGCACATACGAATGGAAATACTCAATGCGATCTTGGCGCGGTAATGAGCCAAGAACTAAAGTTATGCCGTAATTTTGTGAAATTTTATTTACATACGATATACACATGCCAAAAAGATCAGATATTCAAACTATACTTGTAATTGGTTCAGGTCCCATAGTCATAGGTCAAGCGTGCGAATTTGATTATTCCGGTACTCAAGCTTGTAAAGTCCTTCGAGATGAAGGGTTTAGAGTGGTGTTAGTGAATTCCAATCCTGCCACGATTATGACCGATCCCCATATTGCCGATGCCACGTATATCGAACCCATAACCTCCGATTACATAGAAGCAATCATCCAGAAAGAACGTCCCCAAGCCATATTACCAACAATGGGTGGACAAGTGGCTCTTAATGCTGCTTTAGACCTTTATGAGCGGGGAATTTTAGAAAAGTATAATGTTGAGTTGATAGGTTCTAAAGTAGAGTCCATCCGAAAAGCCGAGGACCGTGAACTCTTCTTGGCAGCAATGCAGCGCTGTGGCTTAGAAATGCCTCGTGGCGCATTCGTCGAAGATTTTGAGAAAGGTCTTGAATTAGTTGATCAGATTGGATTTCCCGCAATTATTCGACCTTCGTTTACACTCGGTGGAAGCGGTGGTGGCATTGCTTATAATATGGAAGAGTATCGGGAAAAACTGCGCGCAGGCTTATTGGCGAGTCCCGTGAATCGGGTTTTGGTCGAAGAATCCATACTTGGATGGAAAGAATATGAATTGGAGGTTATGCGTGACACCAAAGATAATTGTGTTATCGTGTGCTCCATAGAAAATTTTGACCCTATGGGTGTGCATACAGGTGATTCAATAACCGTAGCACCGGCACAAACTTTAACCGATCGCGAATACCAACGTATGCGTGATGCTGCTTTGGCTATCATGCGCGAAATTGGTGTAGAAACGGGAGGCTCTAATGTTCAATTTGCCGTTGATCCTCGCACAGGGCGCATGACTGTCATAGAAATGAATCCACGCGTTTCGCGAAGTTCTGCTCTCGCCTCTAAAGCAACTGGATTTCCAATAGCTAAGATTGCAGCAAAATTGGCAATCGGCTATTCACTTGATGAAATTCTTAATGATATTACCAAAAAAACGCCTGCTTGCTTTGAACCATCCATAGATTATGTTGTTACCAAAATACCGCGCTGGGATTTTGAAAAATTTCCTGAGGTAGATGATATACTTGGTGTTCAGATGAAATCTGTGGGTGAAGCAATGGCATTCGGCAGAACTTTTAAAGAATCATTGCAAAAAGCTATACGCAGTTTAGAACAAAACAGATTTGGTTTCGGATTCGACAAAGAGTATTATTTTGATAATAATGAGTTGAGTGAATATGTACATGAAAAATTGCGTGCTAGTTTGCGAGTCCGTCATTCGCGTTCTATTTTCGATTTATGTGATGCTTTACGCTATGGATATTCTACCGAAGAAATATTTGAATTAACTAAATATGATCCATGGTTTATTGAACAATGCCGTGAAATTGTTGATGCGGCATTATCATTGAGAAATCAAGTTCATAATGGAATGGATTTATTCTCAATTTCTACCGAAGAACTGCGATCATACAAGCAACTCGGATTTTCAGATGTACAATTAGCATGCATTGGAAATATCACTGAAGATCAAGTTAGACAATTACGAAAAAATCGTGGTATTATTCCTGTATTTAAAACCGTTGATACTTGTGCCGCAGAATTTGAGTCAGAAACTCCTTATCATTATTCAACCTATGAAGAAGAAAATGAATCTGTACGTTCTGATAAGAAAAAAGTCATCATTCTTGCAAGTGGACCTAATAGAATCGGACAAGGGATAGAATTTGATTATTGTTGTGTGCAAGGAGTTTTTGCCGCTCGTAAAGCCGGGTGGGAAGCAATAATGATTAATTGTAACCCCGAAACAGTATCTACAGATTATGACACAACAAATAAATTATATTTTGAACCATTGACATTTGAAGATGTCATGAGTGTCATTGACCTTGAACAGCCCGATGGCGTTATTGTGACATTTGGTGGTCAGACGCCATTACGTTTGTCGCAACGTTTAGTAAATGCAGGAGTAACATTATTAGGAACATCACCGGAAGGTATTGATTTAGCGGAAGATAGAAAACGATTCGGCGCATTGCTGGAAGAATTGGGGATACCATGTCCACCGTGGGGAACGGTGACTACAGAAGAAGAAGCTGTCAAAATTGCAGCACAAGTGGGCTATCCTGTTTTGGTGCGTCCCAGTTATGTTCTTGGTGGACGGGCAATGTTTATTTGCTATCGTGAAGAATCCTTACGCACAGCGATACGCCGCGCTTTAGAGGCTTTTCCCGATCGCCCTGTATTGATAGATCATTTTTTAGAAAATGCTTATGAATTTGATGTAGATGCAGTTGCCGATGGCGAGCAAGTGGTCATAGGTGGCGTTATGCAGCATATAGAAGAAGCCGGTGTACATAGCGGTGATTCATCATGTGTTTTGCCGCCATATACAATAACGAATGAACAATTCGATATGCTCACATCCTTTACAAAAAAATTAGCTAAACGGCTAAATGTCATTGGCTTGTTAAATATTCAATATGCCATGCAAAATGGTAATATATATGTGATTGAAGTAAATCCGCGTGCATCAAGAACAGTACCTTTTGTTGCGAAAGCTACCGGAGTACAATTAGCGCAATTTGCCACAAGGATAATGTTGGGTGAAAAAATCCAAGATTTAGGTATTCGGGATTTTTCCCTTTCTGCGAAGCGTGTTGCCATAAAAGAATCGGTTTTTCCATTTATGAAATTTCAAAAAGCAAATATATTTCTGGGTCCGGAAATGCGTTCAACCGGTGAAGTGATGGGGATTGATGTTTCTTTTGGTGCTGCCATCATTAAATCACATATATCAAGCGGTAATAAATTACCAACACAAGGAATGGTATTTATTTCTTTAAATAATCAAGATAAAACTTACAGAGCGGTCATGCTTGCAAAAGGTTATCAAGAAGCCGGTTTTGCTTTGTGTGCAACCACAGGTACTGCTCGATTCTTGCAAGATAATGGCGTTGAGGCAACAATAGTTCTCAAGCATTATGAAGGCAGACCAAGTATTATTGACTTAATGAAAAGTGGTGAAGTACATATTGTCATAAATACACCATTAGGCGAGAATGCTCGTTATGATGAGTATATAATGGGACAAACAGCAATGAGCTATAAAATACCATTTTTTACAACCTTAGCCGCTGCTTCTGCCTCGCTCGCCGGGATAAGTACTTTGCAAGAAACTAAAGGAATACCTTCGGTGAAATCTTTGCAGGAGTATTTCGGTTAAATTTTTCACATTCATTCA
>JAFLBY010000020.1 GCA_017302855.1 Candidatus Kapaibacterium sp. | reverse complement strand
GTAAAATCCGGATAACCATCCATGGGACTGGCAAAAGGACCTACATGGATATTAATGAGTATAACACTGCCGACAGGGCTGTTTTTCTTGATGTCAGCCGCTATGACATGACCTTCGGGACAATAGCCGCAGCGAACGCCCGTAAAATCTTCAAGCACAACAGTCCTATTTAACTTTTGTGTTGATACCAAGTCCTGTGCGCCGACTTTCGTCCAACACAGAAAAAAGATGAGACTAACAAGTAACTTTTTCATCATTCTACGCTCCACGAGATGATTGTTATAAAATTAGTGGCTCATTGGAAATTCTACGATGAATGTTGCACCTTGTTCGGGCACACTTTCGCAAAATACCTTACCACCTTGAGATTCTACCATTTGTTTCACGATTGATAAGCCTATACCCGAAGAATGCTCGCCTCCGGTTGGTCTGGCTGACAATTTAGTAAATTTTTTGAAAAGTTTAGGCATTTCATCCGCTAAAATACCCGGTCCATGATCTTTTACAGCAATTCTTGCCTTTTTTCCTTTTCGAGAAGAGGTGGACATTATCACATTAAGTTCCACCGATACTGTTTCATGGTGAGGTGAATATTTAATTGCATTTGATAGCAAGTTTTTCACAATCCGCACGCAATACATGTGATCTAAGTTTACGATGCACGGAGTGGACGGATAGTCCTCACAAATTACAATTCCTTTCAGCAATGCTTTTTCTGTGTATTGCGCAACCGATGAACGCAGCGCATCAGTCAGGTCCATTTTCTTCAAGACCGGCTTTTGTTTTCCTGCTTCAAGTTCTTGTATCTCAAGCAAATTGGAGATGGTATCGAACATTCTGCTCGTACTGCTTTTTATATCATTACCAAGTTCATACATCATTTCAGGACCTAATTGTTGGTAGGAAGAAGATATAAACTCACCAATCATTCGCACCCCGGAAATAGGACTCTTCAAGTCATGAGCAACCAAACCCAGCATTTTGTCTTTTTCAACCAAGTATGCATGCATTAACTTGTTTTTTCTTCGTAATTCTCTGTTTGTTTTTTCTATATGTGCGGATTGTTGCTGCAACATTTCACTTTGACGCACAATTTCATCATTGAGCCGAGCAAGTTCAACATTGCGCAATCTGTAAATTTCAGCTTCTTTCTTGGCTTGTTCAGCTTCAAAAACGGAATGGAGAAATGCCATTTTTTCTGAAGTTTCAGCATTAGAAATACGGCGTTCAATATCTAAACTCTTTTTAAAATAATCAAACGATTCTTTGTATTCACCCCTTTGCTCATAAAGTACTGATAAATGAGAAAAAGCAGATTGTTCTATATTTTTTGAACCTATTTCTTGAGCAATTTCTAATGCTTGTTTATAAATCACTTCTGATATTTCCGTAATGCTATATAATTCATATTGACCGGAAAAACTGAGTACTTTTTCGGGAATGTGCTGCGACAATTCTCCCAAATACAACAAAGATTCTGCTTCACCCTCTCTATCGCTTAATTGTTTATGAAAAATCATGGCTTGTTGCAAACATTCGAGCGCTTTTACATAATCTAACCTTTGTAAAAATATACGACACAGATTACCCAAAGATCGGGATGCACCGAATCTGTCGCCTGCTGCATGTTGATATTCAAGACTTTGAGAAAAACATTCTTGGGCATTATCGTATTGTTCATCTTCCAAATAGGCAGACCCCAAGCCCAAAAGTGTTTGCGAAATCGTTGATGTATCTGAATTTTTTTGTTGTAATATTAATGCTGTTTGGTATTTTTCTATAGCACCTTGATTATCCTTTAATCGTAAAAAAGTACTTCCCAAATAAGCCAAAGATCGAGCTTCGCCAACCGGATCGCCTATTTCTTTTTGAATTGTTAGTGCTGATTCAAAATGCACCATTGCGCGCGAATAATCTCCTAAACGTAAATGTGCAGCCCCAATATTGGTATGCACCATGCTCAATCCTTGCTTATCTTTGATGGTTTCAAAAATTGTTTTGCATTCATTGAGTATTTTCACGGCATCGGCAAACTGTCCTTGTGATAAGTGAATAGTTGCAATATTTTGCAACACACGCGCTTCACCAAAGATATCACCTATCTCACGCTTTAATGAAAATGATTGATTGTAATATTCAATGGCTTTCGTATATTCACCCATTCGTTGGAAACTTAATCCCAAATTTACGAATGCATCACTGATGCCTTGTTTATCTTGTATTTCTTGATTAATGTATAAACCTAAATTATACTGTCGTAAAGCAGAAGCATAATCACCCAAGCCTGCAAAAGCATTACCGATAAATATTAGTGTTTGTGCTTCGCGGGACTTGTCACCACACTCTCGAAACAGAGGCAGCGCTTGATTAAACAATTCATTGGCAAGGTAGTGCTTTCCAATGATACTGTTTACAATTCCTTTATTAACATAAGAACGTGCAATTCCATCTTTTTTATTGAGGTATGTAAATAAATCAAGTGTGATTTCCGCAGATTTTAAGGCATTATCATATTCACCCAATCGTATCTCGGCGGTCGTAACAATGGAATATGCACGCGCCAACGTCGTTTGTATATTTTTTTTTGAAAAAGTACGTAACTGACGAAGTTCATTTACAATTTCTAATGCTGACTGTTTAGCATCCAATGGGTTAGAAAGCACTAATTGGGCTAAAAAATTTAGCTCATTCTCATATTTTTCCAGTACATTGACATCCATGCTCATCAATTTCTTCAATCCATTTTTTGAAAATTATTGAGTATTTTCGTACACATTAATTACTTTACTTTATGAATACCTTTGACATTTCGCTTTTTTACTTTATAAACAAATCACTCGCCAATCCTCTTTTTGACAGTATTATGCCATTCATAACCGAGTTGCACAATATTTGGTGGCTATACGTAATCTTTATATTGGCAAGTATTTACAATCACAAAAATCGAATCACTTCACTTGTCATATTTGTGCTTCTCATTGTGGCGGTTGGTATGACAGATTGGATAAATAGCATATATCTCAAAGAGATTCTCGCTCGCCCTCGACCATGTCACACATTACCTGATGTCCATTTACTTGTACCTTGCGGCAGCGGATATTCCTTTCCTTCATCTCATGCTGCAAACAATTTTGCCGTCATAGCATTTCTTGTCGGTGTAAGTGGCAGATATATCCCCTCTATTGCATTTTTTTGTATTTCAGTTGCTCTTTCTCGTATTTTTGTCGGTGTGCATTATCCTTCCGATATTCTCGGAGGAGGCTTAGTTGGAACCTTGTTTGGGTTTATGTTTGCATTTATATCTAAGAAGATTGTACAAAGAATGTCATCCCTCACTTCAAATACTAGCAAATAAGTCAAACTCAGAGGCATCCTCAATTTCAACTTCGACAAATTCACCCAATGTCAATGGTCGCGTTGAGCGTATAAATATCTCATTATCCACTTCAGGGGCATCCGCTTCTGTTCGCCCTTGATATTCGCCATTGACTTCTTCTTCAATCAATGCCTTTACTTTTGTTCCAATCTTGTTAAGATTTTTTTGATAAGATATTTCCTTTTGTAAAGCCATCACTTGTTGTTTGCGAGATTCTTTTTCATCTGCACTTATAGGATCACCCAATATATGAGCATACGTATCATCTTCTTGCGAATAGGTAAACACACCAAGCCTGTCTAATTGCACAGTTGAAACGAAATCACATAATTCCTCAAAATCGGTTTGTGTTTCATTAGGATAGCCGACGATAAATGTCGAACGTAGTGTTATATTTGGTACCGTACTACGTATCTCATCAATCAATTCTTCCAATGCTCTTCGTGTGATTCCTCGACGCATTGATTTTAGAACATTGGTTGAAATATGCTGCATTGGCATATCCAGATAGTTGCAAATATTTGAACGCTCTGCTATCACAGGTAATATATCCTTTGGGAAGTGTGCCGGATATGCGTACATCAATCGAATCCACTCAACGCCTTGCACATCGCTTAGACGACAAAGCAAATCGGACAATGTCCTGCGGGATGAGATATCTTTACCATAATAAGTCAAATCTTGACCAACGAGCACAAACTCTTTCACGCCCCGGCGAGTCAAAGCGGTTACTTCTGCCACTATGTCTTGTTCGGAACGGGAACGGTGTCCGCCACGCATTAAAGGAATGGCGCAAAAAGAACATGGATGATCGCATCCTTCAGAAATTTTCACGTATGCATAATGCCGTGGTGTGGACAGCACCCTTTCCCCAAGTAAACTGTACTTTAGATTAGGTGACAGAGCTTTTAAGATATTCTCATACGCTTCTGTACCAAAGAAATGATCTACTTCGGGAATTTCCTGCTTCAACTCTTCTCCATATCGTTCTGACAAACAGCCGGCAACTACCAAAGTTTTCAATCTGCCTTGTTCCTTCAATTGTGCTGCTTCGATAATTGTGTTCACACTCTCTTCCTTGGCGGCATCTATAAAGCCACATGTATTGATGATAAGAGTATCGGCATCGGTGACATTACTAACCATCTGAAAATCATTGGCTTGTAAGTGACCAGTGAGAATTTCCGAGTCCACGGTATTCTTACTGCACCCTAAGGTAATGATGGAAACTTTACGTGGTAGCGTTATCTCTGTGTCCTGTGTTTTTGTTTTCATTGCTTTCGTGTTAGTGACTATGTATGCAAATTTACAAAGTTTAGTGCTGCCTCGATGTATCAGTTTGCACGAACTATGAGACAAGAACCATAAAATGCGTACATACGTATCGTGATTTATTCGTGATGAAACTTACTTTCCCAAGAAACAGAACTTTATTCAACTCACATTGATGAGAGAGTGTTTATGTTTTCCTCACAACAACATATATGTCAGTTGAACAGTTCCGGCAGGGCTTAGTTCACTTGAAAACTTGCTTCATAATGTTGTATGTACGTAGTTGTTCATTTACAGTTTGTCAATATTGTGGTAGATGACTACTTCACTCATTGTTATTGAGATACATGAAGTGGAGAAAATGGCATAGAAAGACAAAAGGGGCTAAAACTTGCGTCTTGCCCCTCTGCCCTCGTTGTGATGGTGTGTATGTGTTCCCCTAGGATTTTCATTAAACTCACAAACTATTGTTCATGAGCTTGTATTCAACTTTGTTGTTTTACTGTAAGACTAAAGAATAAATGTTACTTCATTTTCATTTTAAAGTGAGGGGCAAGTTTAGAACATTGCCCCTCTGCCCTTGTTGTGGTGTGTATGTATGCCCCTGGGAATTCTTTATTTTTTTTTATTGAAAGTTCCGAAGTGTTTCTGCCTGAAACTGTGACTCAACTAATTGCATCACAGAATTGAATTGATCCATTGAAAAAGGCATTTGCAAATAGTAACTGTGCTTTAGATTGTGCAAATTTACTAATTCTTTATCAATTGTTGAATAAAAAACACAAGGAATATCAAAATTGTATGGTTCTCCATGTAATCTTCGACTGAGTGCTAAACATCCATTTTCTTCATAATTGTAGCTTCCGACAATACAAAGAACTTCACCGGATATGATGGCAGAAGATGCTTGCTCATTTGTCTCAGCTATAACCACTTCATATCCACTTTTTTCCAATTGATGCCGCACTAAGAGTTGCATTGTTGCGTGTCGATCAACAACAAGCACTTTTACATTTTTGTGCTTCATAACGGTACCATTTATTCTTAGTTGTCAAAGTACATTTATATCATTACAAAGTGCGTACCAAAAACGAAAATTTCATTTAAGTGGATTATTTAATTATATTTAACCACAACTACTCAATACCGGTTACAGCACAATACCGTGTATCAAAACGGGATTATGTATCGGAATGAATCATTGTCAAAACTTAATCTCATATTTTTCCAAAAGTCTATACAATGTCGAACGACCTATGTGTAATCTTTGAGCAGTTTCGACCAGATTGCCTCCTGTGATGTTAAGAGCATGGGTTATTGCTTGTTTTTTCACAAAATCTAATGGCAAAACAGTCTCATTGTCTAATGTATTCGTCAAAGAAGAAGTTTCCGCATTGGCTCGAAGCGTATCCGGCAGGTCATCAAGCTCAATCATCAAAGTGTCGCACATAATCACAGCATGCTCAACCAAATTTTCCAACTCACGCACATTACCGGGAAATGAATATTTTAGTAAGGCGGCAAGTGCTTTTTTGCTAAATGAATTGATTTTTTTCTCATATCGTGTTGTAAAACGATGCAAAAACTCATCAGCAAGTAACAAAATATCTGTTTTTCTTTCACGGAGAGGTGGAATAATGATTGGGAATGATGATAATCGGAAATACAAATCTTCTCGAAACAACTTATTTTTTATCTCATCTTGGAGATTTTTATTCGTTGCAGAAACAATGCGAGTATCCACGGTAATAGTGTCGTTTCCACCAATTCGTTCAAAGGTTTTCGTTTGCAGTAATCGTAATAACTTCGCTTGCAGTGATAAATCCATTTCGCCGACTTCATCTAAGAAAATAGTTCCATGATGTGCTTGCTCAAATTTACCAATTTTTCTCTGATACGCCCCTGTAAATGCACCTTTTTCATGACCAAAAAACTCACTTTCCAATAATTCACGAGGTATTGCTGCACAATTAACCACTACAAAAGGACCATTTTTTCTTTTACCATAAAAATGGATTGCTCTTGCAAGTAATTCTTTACCCACCCCTGTTTCACCATAAAGCAACACTGCATTATCTGTATCATGGATTTTTGAAATCATGCGGAAAACTTTACGCATTTCTTCCGATTTTGCAATAATCTCATTATATGGAAACTCATACGATGATGAACGTAAAGCTTCGATTTGCGCCCAAAGTTCTGATTGCTTTGCAGCGTTTCTCAATAATAGCTCTAATCTTTCTAAATCAATTGGTTTCGGCAAATAATCATAAGCGCCAAGTTTCATCACATCGAGAGCAGTTGTCACTTTACCTTGTCCCGAAACAATAATCACAGGCAGATTTGGATACAGTTTTAGTGACTCTTCAAGAACTGTTACCCCATTTTTTATAGGCAAATTGATGTCCAAAACAACCACATCAGGTCGTCTGTTTTGTATCTCGGAAAGAATTTTCTCACCATCAAAAAATGTGTGAACATCATACCCCCATTGACTGATATTATGATAGAGAAGAAGATTTAAGTTTTCATCATCTTCACAAATAAACACAGTTGACACATTCATAGATATTTTTTGATAATTTGTAATAAATAGTCCACATCGAATGGTTTGGTAATGTAATCATTTGCTCCTACTTCTAATGCAGTTTCAATTTCCTTTTCTTGCGATTTTGACGATATGACTATAATTGGTAAATCGGGATATTTTTTACGTGCATACGCACAGACCTCTATACCATTTACTTCCGGTAACATAATATCTGTGCAAAGCACATCAAACTCCGATGTTTGCAAAAGCGAAATTGCATCTTTTCCATTAGATGCCAAATGAACCACAAAACCTTTGCTTTTAAGTACATAGGTAAGTAGTATTTGCATACTATCTTCATCTTCCACTAAAAGAATTGTTTTACTCATACATGTTCTTAGGTAATGAGACAATAAATTCTGAACCATGACCTATTGTGCTTATAACCGATATAGTCCCACCGTGTAATTCAACTAGATTTTTTGCAATCGGTAAACCAAGACCTGTACCGCGGATTTCTTGTCCGGGATGCTTGACTCGATAAAATTTTTCGAACAGATGCGGTATGTCATCAAGATGAATACCAATACCATTATCTTTAACTGAGATGTGAATTTTATCGTCCTCTTCTGACAGTCTTATAATGATTTCTTCATCCGAAGGAGAAAATTTCTGGGCATTCGTTAATAAATTCAGCAATACCTGTATAATTTTATCTTTGTCACACTCTACAAAAACTTCAGAAAATGGTGTAATGAAATTTAATGGATTTGTATTTTTTTCTTTATCATACGAAAAGGCAGACATAGCATCTTTAATGATAGAGACAATATCGTGATTTTCAGCAAAAAGAGTTGATTTACCGCTCTCAATTCTTGCTATATCAAGCATATCCTCGACTATACGAGCAAGTCTTTTTCCATCATTAAAAATAATATGAATAAATTTCTCTCTTAAATGTTCTGAAATAGTATTATCTTTGAGTAATGTCTGAGCAAAACCAATAATAGATGCTAAGGGTGTTCTAAATTCATGCGAAACACTCGATACAAAATCATCCTTTAACTCATTTATTTTTTCTAATGACTTGGCATACTCTCTTTCTCTGTCTCTTTCGATACGTAATTGGTCATTCGTTTCTGCCAGCATAAGATTAAGCTCAGATATTTGATTACGAGAAATCACTTCGCTGCTTATATCGCTTGCAATACCTATATAATGTGTAAGAATTCCATCACTGTCTCGTACAGGTGCAAGTTCTAACTTGTTCCAAAACAATGTACCGTCTTTTTTGTAATTTCGTAGAGTAACAACAACAGGTTCAGCCATACGAATTGCCTTGCGAAGTGTATCTAATGCAGGTTGATCATTTTCTGTACCTTGTAAGAAACGACAATTCTTTCCTACGACCTCGTCAATTGCGTAACCTGTCATAGCTTCAAATGCAGGATTTACAAACATTAATGGCATATCCGGCTTGCGACAATCCGCCACAGTTATACCATTCGTGCTGCTATTGATTGCACGGTATAATATACGAATTTCTTCCTCTGTATTGTAAGGAATCGGCAATTTGTGATGTTGATGATGAGAATTTTCCCAAGATTCATCAATATTTTTTTGTGAAGTTACATCATTATTGTACCGAAGTTCTGATGAGTTCAAGTCACAGGAAATTGTTTTATTATCCTCGTCATTAAGAATTTTTGTATAGAGTATAATTTCGTAGCCAAGAGGGTCTGTTGCAGAATGAATGAGTTTTCCATACGATTGAAGAAATAAATAATGCCCCTTCTTATGTTTTAAACGATATTTCACCCATTCTGATTTTCTTTCATTGATAAGAATCGTATGATTGTTTTTCACAATCGCTATATCATCCTCATGAATGAATGAATATGGGGACTGCGTAATTATCTCCTCTGATGAATACCCGAACGACAGTATTCCATTTCGTGAAACTTGTAAAAATAATCCACCAAGTGTGTGACGTGTAATAATGTCATCTGTCACCTCGGAAACAAAATCAAACCACTCCGTATTGTTCATATTACTCTACTTTCTTCATTCGTGCAAGAAAAAAACCATCTGTTTTATGTATAGACGGATATAAAGTTAAGAAATAGTTTGATAACTCGGCAGCATGAATATTAATATTATTGTGAGCAAAAACATCCTTGATAGGATCAGGTATAAAAGCCGGATTATCTCGCAAAAAATCACGAACAACTTCTTCATTTTCTTGTGGCAAGAATGAACAAGTAGCATAAATTATTGATCCGCCAATTTTTACATATTGAGCATTATGTGTTAAAATAGCACGCTGATTTGTTGATAATTTTTCCAATAGTTTTGGAGTAGTTCGCCATTTTGCCATCGGCATTCTTCTCACCGTTCCCATACCGGAACACGGTGCATCCACCAAAACAAGATCACATCTGCCTTTATATTTCACTAATTCCGGATTTCCTATTTTTGTCCGAAGAAGTATTGACCGAATAGAACTATATCCGGCACGTGATGCCCGAATACTTATTTCTTTTAAACGCTTATATTCTATATCTGTTGATATTATTACTCCACTATCATTTTGTAAATCTGCAATATGCAGGGATTTTCCGCCGGCTCCCGCACAAGCATCCAGCACAATATCATTGTCATTCGGGTTTACTGCATAACCAATTAACTGACTACCCTCATCATGAACTTCAATCATCCCTTCTCTGTACAGAGCCATTTGTTGTAATGCTACCCTTTTGCGTATGACTAATCCCGCAGGCGACAAGGATGTGAGTTCAGAGTATATCCCTTCTTTTTCAAGTATTTTTTTTACGTTATTCCTATTTTCCGAAGGTTTCTTAACACGAATAATTAATGGTGCCGGAAACAAAAGAGAAAGTGCCAAATTTCGTATGTCATGATATGTTTTCCCTTGTTGTTTAAGTGTAGTAATAATCCATTCGGGTAAACAAAACACAGTAGCCATTAATGTTTCATTTATGGTAACACCTTCAAGAATATCAATCAACTCTTTTTCATGTATGAGATAATGGTAATGCCATAATTCAGCAACATTTTCATCCGAGATGAGAAGTTTTTCTTTGAACAGTGTGGATAATATTTCTCTACGATGGGGAAGATTCTCCAACAATTCATTATCAGTAAAACATTTGAGTTTTTCGCCCAAAAACAATGAGACACACACTATACCAATATCATGACATAAAGCCACATTTTCTACGTTTGGTATCCCACATTCCTTCCAAAGCGCATTGGACACATATTCGCACAATGATAAAGCACGTAATGCAAAAAATGTCACTTCTGAGATAAATCGGCGATCGTGACTTCCAATGTATTTACGGCTTCTCATATAGTCTGAAGCTAATGCATCTGCCGGCTGAGATGACTTTTTGATTATTCTACATAGTTCAGCACTATGACCTATCAGAGATGGATATTGCATTATTCTTTCAAAATTTCAAAGCCAAATTAACAAAAAAAAGCCGTCAAAGTATAACCTTGACGGCAAAAAAATCACTTTTATTGGACAGTTACATGCACAATTGTATTGTCGGCTGTAGGCGATAACTATGCTCTATTTTATCGAGCACAATTCCATCAACATCAATGGTGCAACGAAATGCTGATGCACGTGGTATGGGTAATGTACATAATTTAGTGTGGATTTCATCGTAAACCGACATAGATATATCATGTGGTAAATCTATGATATTGATGTCATTACCTAAGACATCTCCAAAAGATGGTACGGCATTGATTATAAATTGCCGACTCGAATTCTCGGGGTCCATAGTCCTGCTTTCCGTAATGTGTAACATTGTTTACGATTATACTTTCAATCTTCATGCCAAATGCTGCAAATTTCAGAATTGCCTATAATTCATTGTCTTAAACAACAAGATTGTGTAAATTTTCTGACACTGGTTTGCTGCTCTTTAACCAAATGTTAATCATTGAGCAAAGTCGTCAATGCACGTAACTTACGGTAAAGCATTTCCAAAGGCAACCCCACAATATTGTAATAACAACCATTGATATGCTCAACAAAGACGGCACCAAAATCATCTTGTATCCCATAAGCACCCGCTTTGTCCATGGGTGAACCCGATTCGACATAGTGCTTGATTTCTTCGTTTTGTAGAGTTCTAAAGGTAACATCCGTTTTTTGTACAGCAGAAATCTTTATTCCTTCAGGTGCCGCCACCAAAGCAATTCCTGTATATACTGAATGAGTATTACCGCTAAGTTTACGGAGCATCTCTGTTGCTTGTTGCTTTGTAGCGGGTTTGTTCATTATTTCATTGTTAAGCACGACCACAGTATCAGCTCCAATGACTAAGTGTTTTTCTTTGAGACGAGTTGCAATATCAGCAGCTTTGCCAACAGCCAATTTTTGGACATATTCATCGGGTGCAAGGGTTAAAGCTATTGATTCTTCTTCAAAATTTGAAGGCTGTGTACTGAAATCAAGCCCGATTTGAGTTAACAAATGTCGGCGACGAGGTGATTGCGATGCTAATATCACTTGGCGTTTTATTGAAATGAGACCGGATATTTTCATAATTATTCTTCTGTTTTAAATAAGACAACTCTTTTATCTTCTTTGACGATTGTAGTATAGAATTTTTTATATGCTTCGTAATCATTTTTTTCGATATATGAAGACTTATAAATAATTCTTCTTCGAGCTCGAAGAAATTTCCCGTCAAATTGATATGCAACTGCATAATCAGCGGACGGTACGCTTAAATTTTTAGATTTAGGTAATTCCACCAACGTGAAACCACTCGGAACAGATATAGTCACTTCTTCATCTACTGTATCTACCGGACTAATAGAACGAATCGGATAATGTCTCGCTTCATATGACATTGAATTATCAGGGCTTAGAGCGTTTTGCCATGGCATTTTTAATAATCGGTATGAACCTGCTTCCGTAAGAAAATTAGGGATTGTATAAGCGTATGTATAAGTTTCCTTTGGTGTTAATTGTTCTAAATCGGACATTTGTAATGCTGTCAACTTCACATTCGGATACTCGACACTTAAACTTGATTGCAAACTTTTCTCACGTTCTTTGGCTGGTTTTCCCCGATATTGAAATCGTAAATTTGCTGTTGCTGTCCCTGTGAGTATAACTTGTTCCACAAAGTCAGCTTTGAGGTCTTGAGCTAAGTTCACAACACTTCTTACTGTTAATGTCGGTGCGGTGTATATTTGACTGCGCGGAAGCAAAATCGGTTTTGTTTCGCCCTCTTTAATAATTAATGAAAAAGCAGAACGATCCATTCCCGGCATAGCACCCGCAGGATGATTAAATGCAGTAAAATCTAAAAAATAATATTCATTATTTCTTTCAACGGCGGCAATACAATGATTAAACTCTATGGATGGCGGTATATCGCCGATACGATCTTCTGAACCACTATTCACCAAGACATAATGTGCTTTTATACCAACTTCGCGAAGCAAAGCAATACCCAATGTTGAAACATCTTTGCAATCGCCAATTTTATCTACCAACACGTCGCGAGCTTTTTGCGGCACTAATCCCGATTGACGGAAAGAAATGCTGCTGTATCGAATATTTTCTGTGATATAACGAAACACTATTTGAATTTTTTCTTCATCGGTTAATTTCTCGGGATTAGGAATAAGTTCTCGAATAAGTTCTTTAATTTCATAAGATGGCTGGGTCTTTGTTTGTGCTAATTCTCGGTACCAATCCACCATAAATTCCCATGAAGGTATTGTGGATATTCGGAGCATTTTACCAACTTCGATTCTGCCGGGCATACCTGCTTCAAATACTATGGGTTGCTCATTATTGACTTTCCATGTATAAAGAATACCGTCATCCGTGGGTTTACGTATCGGCTGTGGCGCGCCATTTCTGCTTTGAGCATTAAATTCTACATTTTCCGGCATAAGTAACCCGTATTCACTATTGATAACAGGCATATAGGCATTAAAATAAAATTCATCCCAAAAGTGTTTTGTTAATTTTCCTGAGTTAAAATCACGGATTTTCCATTTCAAATAAATAAAGTCATTTTTTTCCAAAGATTTGAAAACAATAAAGTTTCTATTGACATCTGCCCGAATTTCTGTACCATCAGGTTTTAATGTTATAGCTTTTTCAATAGTCAATTGTTGTGAAAATGAATTAAACGGTATGCGATATTCTTTTAAAGCGTCAATCCCCCGCTCATTAAACAAACGCACCAATGTTTCGCGTGAGGTTTCCGATGCCCCCTCTTTATAAAAAACTCTCAGATGTCTATCCAGAATTATAGCTGCATTTGACTCGGGAAAATCTGTTGATTTTACAGATGTTCGCATCAAGCTGTCTCTGTTCGATTCACCGAATACAGAAAAAATAGATTTTTTTCCTTGCAATTCGCGTAATGTTTCTCGTGAATCATAATCGGTAGGCAAATAATCCAATGCTTTTTTATACGATACTATGGATGCATCAATATTTTTTTGTGAGCGTTGAATTTCTGCCAATTTTGACCAATACGCATTACATGTCGGACAAAACTCAAGCGATTTATTTACTTGTTCAATTGCTCTCGAATATTCTTGTTGTTGAGTAAACACATTTGCCATATTGTAATAATAACCCGGCGAGGAAGGCGAATACACAAGTAACTCCTTGAATGTTTGCTCCCATTCCTTTTTCTTGGATGCTTTTAAATATGTTTCTGCCAAATTTGTTAAACCGGTTTCATTATAATCACGTTTGCAGTAGTCTGCGTATATGGCAATGCTGCCATCATAACTTCTTGTTGTCTGATAATCTATTGCAGCCATCAAAGATACAAAACGCCACGTTGTAGGATATTTTTTATACGCTTCTCTGCCAAGTTCAATCACTTTATCATATTGTTTTTTCTTACTGTACAAATCTAAACGTAAACCATCCATCACATCTCGTTCCGGCATTATCGTATCCAATACAGCCAACATCTCCTCAGCTTTATTAAAATCTTCATTAGCGAGGTGTTGATTAAATTTATAGAGCACCGGTTCAATCATACTTTTATTGAGTGCATACATTTTCTCATACGTTGTCACTACTTCATCTCTTTTGCGACCACGACTATAGGCATCAAGAAAATATTTATAGACTAAACCATTATCAGGGGATAATTTCTGCGCTTGACGCAATACTAACTCTGCTTCGATGGCTTTATCATTACGTAAATAACAATCGGAAAGAAGAAAATAATTTTCTAAATGTGTCGGGTTTTGCTTTATCATTTGTTTAAAAAATGCTTCGGCATAATTCTCTATCGTTCTTTTCACCGAAGGCACTGCTCCTTTCGGATAAGATTTTGCATATTTACTGTATTTCACACCCGACAATGATTTACCGTTTTCATCCGTAAAACGCGCCAAAAAATTACAACGGTCTAATTCTGCATAACCCACTTTAACACATAAACGATTCCATCCTTGTTGAAGTTCTGTTTCGACAATATATGTATCAAAATCATTATTCATTTCATTGGAATCGCGAATTACTTCAACATCATTCAAAAATACTTTTAAAGCTCCGGATGTGCCAACTCGTAATGATGCACTACGTTTTGAGGGAGAATATACAAATGTGTTTGCATAAAGAAATACCTGTTTATCAGGAAAATATGATTGCATATCTACCCATTTATCAAACCGAATTACCGGTGGAGAAAACCATTGTGCGGGCACACTGTTTTTTCCTTCATACACAGCACTCGTATCATACGATTGTTCAGGTGGATAGACTGCATTGAATCCCGATGAACTGATATTTTCAAATGGTCCGATTATTGTCCAATCTTCTATCGCGCCAATCGCATCATAATGTTTTTTTGCTTTTGCTAATTTATTTCTGCGCTGATTCCATCCGGCAAGAACTTGATGAGCCATCGCCGATAAAGTGCCCGAATTATCACCTTGCAATGCTATTTTTTCAACGGTTTGCCACACATCAGTCGTTGTATCAAATCCAAGACCCGATATTTTTTGCGTCGTCCACTGTGAGAAAAAATACGGCATCGGATCTTTTTCTGTGCGCAATACATTTTTAAAAGCATTCCACGAATCGCGTTTGCGATGCAACATATCATAAATAAATGATAATGTTACATAACCACGTGTATCGTTCGGATTAACAGATATATATTTTTTACAAACTTTCTCTGCCTCTTTGAAATTATTTTTTCCCAATAATTCCCATGTTTTCTCTATATCACTTTGTCCATAAGCTATGCCATTGCTTACTATAAACAAAGCAATGAATATTAACCAAGAGTTTACCGTTCTCATATTACCATTATTCATTGTTTTTTTCCTTTAATCCAAACTTGTTCAATGTGATTCACTCCAAAATGATAAGCAATATTCGCATATTCTTCATTCGACATAATAATCATATCAGCATCTTTACCGGGAGATAACTGACCTTTATCGGTTAAGCCCAATGCAGCCGCTCCATTAATTGTACTCGCTGCCAATGCCTCCTCTACGGTCATACGCATATTCGTGCAAGCAAGCGAAATCATCATTTGCATATTCTCACTCAGACATGAACCCGGATTGCAATCCGTTGCCAATGCCACTGTCATACCCGCTTCAATCATGGCACGAGCAGGCGCATACGGCAATCGCAAATTATAGGCTGTGCCCGGCAATAATGTACCAACAGTAACCGATGATGCCATATTTTTCATGCCTTGATCCGATATGCACAATAAATGATCCGCTGAAATTGCTCCAATTCGCACTGCACACTCTGCCGCACCCACATAGCTCAACTCATCGGCATGCACCTTACTTCTAAGACCATAATCAGCAGCTTTGCCCAATATATACTCTGTTTCGGCTATCGTATAATAACCCGTATCGGTAAATACATCGCAAAAATCCGCCAAACCTTCTTCGGCAATACTCGGTAACATCTCCTCACACAATACATCAATATAACCCGCACGATTATCTCTATATTCCGGCGGAATATCATGAGCTCCCAAAAACGTGGACATCACTCGCATCGGCACTTGTTCACGTACCAAGCGAATGGCTCTTAATTGCGCCAGCTCACTCGCAACACTCAAACCATAACCCGATTTAATCTCTATAGTCGTAGTGCCATACTTCATCGCCGACAATGCATAACGGATTCCCATGTCTGCCAATTCCTCCACAGAAGAATCACGCACTGCACGCATCGTTGAAAGTATCCCACCGCCTTCCGAAGCAATTTGCTGATAACTCACACCCTGCAAACGACGACCATATTCATTCGCACGGCTACCCGCAAACACTATATGAGTATGCGAATCAACAAAACCCGGCATCACACAATGTCCTTTCAGCGAAATCTCACTCACATTCGACCATTGTCCCGCTGTCCGACCCGCTACATAATCATCCATACTCCCAACCCAGCGTATTTGCTCATCAAACACAATAGCAGCATTGAGCAACACACCAATATCATTCATAGCGGAACCCGACAAACGATTACTCGATGAACGCATCGTCAGTACGCTGCCAATTTCCGTAAAAGCCACTAATCCCATAACACTCACAATATCAAATAAATAAAAAAATCACAAACGACGACGACGAGCCAAATACTCACGCAAAGCAATATCAAATGGCTGCGAAGTATCTATCAATATATAATCAATACCACGTTGAAAACATTCACGCTTTATCGTTGCATTATGCGCAAGCAATGCCTCTCGATACGATGCTCCTATATGCTGCGGTTGCGTCATTAACTTCTCGCCCGTTTCCATATCAATAAGCGTAACATCGCTCCCCAACCGGAAATCAAGCTCACGAGGATCCAATATCTGCATCGCTATCACCTCATGATGACGATGACGGAAATGCTTCAATGCCTGCACTATCGAATCCGTATCATCAAAAAAATCGCTGATAATTATTGCCAATCCACGACGACCCATACGCTCTGCCAAACCATTCAATGCCTCTGCCGTGCCCGTTTGCTCCGATGGCTCTGCCGACCCGATTGACTTAATTAACTCACGAATATATGATTGTTTACTTCGAGAAGGCAAAAACGAACGCACGCTCCGATCATACAAAGCAAGACCAACTGCATCTTGCTGCTTCATCATCAACATAGCCAAAGCTGCCGCAACATAAGCTCCATAATCAAACTTACGTATATGACCCTTCGATTGATAACGCATAGAACCGCTGCAATCCAAAAAAATCATCGCTCGTAAATTCGTTTCCTCCTCAAATTGCTTCACATAATAACGACCCGAACGACCAACTATCTTCCAATCCATATAACGCAAATCATCACCCGGCTGATACTGACGATGCTCCGCAAACTCAACACTAAATCCATGATACGGCGACTTATGCAAACCCGTAATAAAACCCTCAACCACAAGCCGAGCACGCAACTCAATACTCGAAAGCTGCGCTACAACCTCAGGACGCAAATATTTTCGTGAATCTTCCAATGACTTCTTCCCTACAATATGTCCAACCTTGACGAACAAGCCAATACTTCATTAGAACGCCACAAACAAAACTTCATATAAATCAACAATAACCACACACTCTTTCTCACAAACTTTCTCTATCTTAGCATACATACTCTTCAATCACTCTCTATTTCCATACATCATGAACAACAAAATTGCCATCATTGCACTGCTCTCAGCAATCATCATACACACAAACCTCCAAGCACAAAACCAACAACCTTCATTTCGCATTGGATTAGGTGCAGCTCTCTCATTCATTGCACCCATCAAAGAAAATGCAGCAGCGCAAAAAGCAATGATTTTACCCGAATTTCTCATACCCATTGACATCATACAACACCTCCGCATCGAACCCGTATTCGGCTTAAGCCAAACTTCATACAAAAGCGAATCAAATGATCAACAATACACAGCAACACAAACTCAATCAGAATCATTAATGAGAATCGGCATCGGAATACTCTACACATCAACCATAACAGACAATCTCCAAATCAATATCGGCATCAGACCTTCCACAATACTCACTGCAAAAAAATCCGAACTCAACACCGCCACTGACATCAATGCCACATCAGTCCATACAACAGCTATCAACATAGCAACAACAATCGGAGGCGAATACTTCTTAGGAAAAAAATTCTCACTCGGCATCGAAGCACAACTCAATTATTACAATGAAGGCAATCCCAAAATAGAACCCGCAGCACTAAGCCCTTCAACATCCAACACAACAGCACTCTATACCTCCACTTTCATCACCGCAAGACTTTACTTCTAAAAAAAAGGCAGCTCTTGCGAACTGCCTTAAATTTATCACCCATAAAATTCAAACATTATTTCTTGCAGAATTCTTCAATCATTGCTGCCGCTTCTTTATGACCTAATTCACTTGCTTTTTGCAAATCTGCACATGTTAATAGTATTTTCTTTTGTTCTCGATATAACGTCGCTCGATGATAATATGCTTCAGCCCCTTGAATTTTTACATCATTCATTTGTTTAGTAAAATCATTATATGAATTCTCAAAAGCAATTTTTTGATCGTCTGACATTTCTTCGAACGATAATCCTTGTATAAATTTTGTACTATGCTTAATACCATATTCAGAGATAAGGTCTATCACTTTGGTAAAATCAGCAATAGCTCCTTTAGTATCACCTAATTTAGATTTAACAAGACCACGATTTTTATATGCATTGATGTTATTCGGATCAAGCTCTATCGCCTTCGTGTAATCAGCAAGGGCTCCTTCTTTCTCTCCTGATGCGATTTTAGTATTTCCACGATTATTATATACCTCGGCTTCTTGAGGATTAGCTTTTATCGCATCTATAGAGTCAGCATTAGCTCGTTTTTTTTTGCCTGATTTTTCTTTACCAAAAATACGACTCATTATTGAATTGGTTTTTATCACATTTTTAGTGTCAGCTTTGGCTCGTTTTTTTTTGCCTGATTTTTCTTTACCAAAAATACTACTCATTATTGAATTGAGATTTTGAGACATCTCCTTGCCATATTGAGGATTAAGTTCTATCGCTTTCGCATAATCGGCAAAGTATCCTTTTTTATCCCCAAGATACTGTTTAATCAAACTACGACCTAAATATGCCTCTGCAAATTTAGGATTAAGTTCTATCGCTTTATTATAATCAGCAATCGCACCATCTATATCTGTAATATCACCATTTATATCTTCTAAATCTGATTTTAAAGTACCACGACTGTAATATGCCATCGCATATTGAGGATTAAGTTCTATCGCCTTCGTATAATCGGCTATAGCTCCTTCTTTATCACCTAATTCGGATTTAGTATTGGCACGATTAATATATGCATCGGCGTCTTGAGGATTAAACTCTATCGCTTTCGTATAATCGGCTATAGCACCTTCTTTATCGCCTAAATCATTTTTATCAATACTACGATTATAATATGCCTTTGCATATTGAGGATTAAGTTCTATCGCCTTTGTATAATCGACAATGGCACCCTTCTTATCTCCTAATGCGGATTTAGCAACACCACGATTATAATATGCCATCGCATATTGAGGATCAAACTTAATCGCTTTGCTATAATCTGCAATAGCACCCTTCTTATCTCCTAAATTGAACTTAGCAACACCACGATTAGAATATGCCATCGCATATTGAGGATCAAACTTAATCGCTTTGCTATAATCTGCAATGGCACCCTTCTTATCTCCTAATGCGGATTTAGTAAGAGCACGATTATAATATGCATCCGCATATTGAGGATTAACTTCTATCGCTTTCGTATAATCGTCAAGGGCTTCTTTATATAAACCTTTCTCATACTTTTCATTACCTGCTGTATTATAACTTTCGGTGGTTTGGGCTGTTGAGTTCATCACCGCAGCAATACACACAACAAAAAAAACGATTACTCTCTTTTTCATGTGGACTTTTTGATTAATGGATATATAATATTTCTTCAAAAATATGAAATCTGCGGTATCCATTCTCAATTATCAATTATCAATTGTCAATTCTCAATTATTCTTGAATGATGGGAGGTCTGATTCCTTTGTGTGTGGTGTGATGAAAGCATTGGCGGAGTATGGTTTCGAGTTGCTGTTCATCAATGCCAAGCCGCAGCGCGCCTCTTGTGTGGGAGATGTTTTGTGCTTGCCATCCATTATGGCGGAGCATAGCGACGATGGCTATCTCGCGGTACAGAAGCGGCAGTTGCGGACGTGAGAGTATTTTGCCATATCCTTCGATAATCATGCTTGCATCAAGTTCGGGGCTTATGGGTTGGAGGGTTGCACGCAATTTGTGATAGACCGAGCCATAGATGATTTTGCAAGTGTGTTCACCATCGTGAGTAAATTGCTGTATGTCATAGTCAAAGTCATATTGATTACCGATGCCTGTGGTTTGAGCGAGTGTGGAAAGTGCTTGTAATGCACATGGAAATCCGGCAAATAGATATGTTTGGAGCAAGGTTTCATACCATTGTTGGTGATTTGCGTTTGAGTGTTGTATAGCTTCGGCTAACAGTTGTTGTTTGTTTTCTATGGCGAAGACCGACCCAATGGCAAGTTGTGTGGCAAGTTCAGGATTGAAAGTAATCATAAGAGCGTAATGTTTCGATGAGTGAGAGTAATGCTTTGGCTCGGTGGCTGATGGTGTTTTTTGTGGTTGCGTCACATTGTGCGAATGTGATGTCATATCCGTCGGGTATGAAGAGAGGGTCATAGCCGAAGCCATTTGTACCTTGTTCATTGATTGTGATTTTTCCGTAACATTCGGCTTCGACGATGAATGCTCTTTGTGTGTCAATGAATGCGAGAGCTGCGGTGAAGTGGGCTGTTGATTGTTGTAGGTTTAGTTTTTTGAGGTTATCGCAGAGCAATTGTCTGTTTTGGGCATCGGAGGCATTTTCTCCTGCATATCGTGCGCTTTTTATGCCGGGATTATTGTCAAGGGCATGGACTGACAGCCCTGAGTCATCGGCAAGTACGGGAAAGGGAGTGGTATAAGCCATTGCAAGGGCTTTGAGATAGGCATTTTCGGCGAAGCTTGAGCCATCTTCTTCTACTTCGGGCATTGTTAAGCCAAGTTCATTGGGCGTGATGATGGAAACTGCGGGCATATATTGGTTGAAGAGTGTTTGGAACTCTTGTTTTTTGTGTTGGTTGGTTGTGAAAAGTAGTATAGTCATGTTTATAGTTTTTATTGCGAAAATACGATTCAAATCAAGATTGCGTATTGTTCGTCGTAAAGAGCTAATTTCGCATTGCAAGAATGCAGTCAATTTTATTCACGTTAGAAAAGAAGGAAGAACATGGCAATCAAGGTTGCAATTAATGGTTTTGGTCGTATAGGACGATTGGTGTTTCGGAGTATGGTTGCTCGGGGTGAATCGTTTGAAATAGTGGGCATTAATGATTTGACCGATGCGAAGACATTGGCGTATTTGCTGAAGTATGATTCTGTTCATAAGCAGTTTGCGGGCGATGTGGCTGTTGATGGTAATTCTCTTATTGTGAACGGCAAAACGATAGCGATTTCTGCGAGTAAGCAAATCGAGGAATTGAGCTGGGGCAATATTGATGTTGTGGTGGATTCGACGGGTAAGTTTACTGACAGAGCATCATTGAGCAAGCATATTGCGAATGGTGCGAAAAAAGTTGTCTTAACAGCACCTGCGAAAGATGCATTAGACCGGACAGTTGTTTTGGGAGTGAATGACGGTGATTTGACGGGTAGTGAGCAGATAGTGTCGAATGCTTCATGCACGACGAATTGTCTTGCTCCGATGGTGAAAATTCTTCATGATAATTTTGGTCTTGAGCGTGGTTATATGACGACTGTTCATGCTTACACTAATGATCAGAATATTCTTGATTTGCCACATAAGGATTTGCGTAGGGCGCGTGCTGCCGCGGCGAATATTATCCCGACAACGACAGGCGCAGCCAAAGCGGTTGCGGAAGTGATGCCGGAATTGAAAGGTAAATTAGATGGTTTTGCTTTGAGAGTTCCCGTGCCGGATGGTTCTATTACGGATTTTACCGCCACATTGAGCAAGTCGGCAACGAAAGAAGAAATTAATGAATGTTTCAAAGCGGCGGCGAACGGCGCAATGAAGGGTATTTTGGAATATACGTCCGACCCTATAGTGAGCAGCGATATATTGGGCAATACCCATTCTTGTATATTTGATTCATTGTCCACGATGGCAAATGGTAATTTTGTGAAGGTTGTGGGCTGGTATGATAATGAGTTTGGTTATTCGAATCGTATTGTTGATTTGGTGGAAAGAATAGGATAATAATTTTTTTGACTTTTATACCTCGATGGAGCAATTCATCGGGGTATTTTTTTTTATATATGGCTAATATAGTATTTATGGGAACGCCGGATTTTGCAGTACCGGCATTGGAGTCACTCCATAGGGAATTTGGCGTAAAAGCAGTGGTAACAAATCCCGATAAACCACAAGGCAGAGGTTTGAAATTAACGGCATCGGCTGTGAAAAAAGCGGCTATGGAACTTGACATACCGATGATTCAACCATTATCATTAAAAAGTGCCGATTTTTTTGATGAATTACAATCTTTGGAACCGGATATTATTTGTGTTATAGCATTTAAGATATTGCCTAAGTCAATTTATGGACTTGCGAGCAAAGGCACATTTAATGTTCATGGGAGTTTATTGCCCAAATATCGTGGCGCAGCCCCTATTCAATGGTCAATTATTCATGGCGAAAAAGAAACGGGCGTGACAACATTTTTATTAAATGACACAGTTGATACGGGTAATATACTTTTACAAAAAAGGATTTCTATTGCGGATAATATGACGTATGGTGAATTATATGGCGCGATGATGCCATTGGCTGCGGAGATTGCTGTGGAAACCACTTCTTTATTGCTTTCGGGAAATTATAGTGCATTGGCTCAAGATGATAATTTATCATGTCCGGCACCGAAGATATTTCGTGAGCAATGCGGTATAAATTGGGGTTTATCAGCCGAGAAAGCCACACATTTTATTCATGGTGTTTCGCCTATTCCGGGTGCATGGACATATTTTCCGACAGGGACAATGAAAATATTTAAGAGTCAAGTATCGAATAAAAAAATTCCCCAAGGTACATATTGTATTGATGAGAATCATTTGTACATCGGCTGTGCAGATAATTCAATAGAAGTATTGGAATTGCAAATAGAAGGAAAACCTCGTATGGGTGTGCAACAATTTTTGCATGGTTACCGAGGCGAAAAAAGCGGGAATGTGATACAATAAAAAAGGCGGATTAGTATCCGCCTAATAGAACAAAATGAGAATATTGTGACAATATTATGGGGCAATAGCATTGGCGTAACGTTGGCTTACGACATTCCAATTAATGAAATTCCATGAAGCGTCAATATAATCACCACGTAGATTTTTATGTTTAATATAGTAAGCATGTTCCCAATAATCCATAGCCAGAATGGGCTTTGAGCTTTGCACACCTTGCATGGGCGGATTATCTTGATTTGGTGTTGTTGAGATTGTCAAAGAGCCATCATTTTGGACAATAAGCCAAGCCCACCCAGAACCGAAGATACCTAAAGAAGCTGCTTTCCATTGTGCTTTGAAGTCAGCGAAGGTACCAAACTGTTCATTAATTTTTGCTAACAAAGCGGGTGATGGTGCTGTTGGCGTAGCAGACGGCGCAATAATTTCCCATAGAAGAGAATGATTCCAATGCCCACCGCCATTATTGCGGACGGCAGTGCGTTTGTCCGCAGGCACAGGGCTTGTGGGACTAAGTATAGTTGCCAATAACTCTTCAAGAGGCGTGGACTCCAATCCTGTACCGGCAAGAGCGGCATTAAGATTATTCACATACGCTTGATGATGTTTGCTATGATGGGTTTCCATCGTAAGTTCGTCAATATGCGGTTCTAAAGCATTGTACGCATAAGGCAATACCGGCAATGTGTGTGACATAGATGTAACTCCGAAATGTGTGAAGAACATAAAAAGTGATTAAGGTAAGCCTTAATCGTTAATTTCGTATCGGACGAAACACCCTTGGTTAAATTGATTTGCGAACAATGTTTCTTTGTGACATCCGTTTTCGCTGCACTTGTAAAACTCTTTAAGATGTAAAGTTATGCGCTTTTTTACTTTGTCTTTTCTGATAGTTCTCTTTGTTTTCTTGGGTGTGGCACAGAGCCAAGAAAGGGAAACCCCTGCTCCAAAAAATCAGAAAGAAAAACCTTTTACGGAATTAATTAAAGATTTTCGTAAAATTGATGGTTTGTTTCCGGTATATTACAATGAAGATGAGAACAAATATTATCTGGCAATTTCCCCCAAGCATCTGAGTAAGAATTATCTGGCTAATGTAACGCGACAAACTGGCGATGCTGCTTTTTTTGATGCGGGAGCTCTTCTTGGTAATTATGTGTTTCGTATTGAGAAAATTGGTAAAAAGCTTCAATTTATCATGAAAAATGTGGATTTTCGAGCCGATACGCTTTATCCAATTTCTCGCGCCATCGAAAATAGTTTTTCCACTTCATTAATGGCAAGTGCGCCATTACTTTCCGAAGCGGAAGCAGGCACGGGTGCTTGGTTGATTGATGCCAGTGTTGTGTTTTTGCAAGATTTCGCCAATGTGGTGAATACGATGAGTATGATGAAAAAAACATTTACATTTGATAAAGGCGAAAGTTATATTGTTGAAGCGGCATCATTCCCATTGAATACCGAAATTGAACTTGCTTTGCATTTCAAAGCTACGAAACCGGAGGGTGCTTCCACCCTACCCGACAGCCGCAGCATGATTCATCGTTATCATTTCAGTTTATCAACATTACCCGAAACCGGCTATAAGCCGCGTAATGCCGATGACAGGGTCGGACATTTTACGACGATGTACAGAGATTACACTTCATTGTACGATGAAACTCCCGCTAAGCATTATGTTGAGCGTTGGCATTTAGAAAAAGCCAATCCAGAATTAGCGGTGTCCGAACCTAAACAGCCCATAGTTTTTTGGATGGATAATAGTATTCCATTAGAGCTTCGTGACTATGTTAAACGTGGTATTGAGATGTGGCAGCCTGCATTTGAAAGAATCGGTTTCAAAAATGCGATTATAGCTAAGCAACGCCCCGATACAGCCGATTGGGATCCCGCTGATGTACGGTATAATGTAATTCGTTGGATAATTCAGCCCGGTGGTGGATATGCAGTGGGTCCAAGTCGAGCCAATCCATTTACGGGACAAATTTATGATGCAGATATTCGCATCAGCGCAGATTTTATTCGTTCAATGAGTCGCTCCTTCGATTTTGCAATTGAACCCGGTGTGGGACATCAAGATATGGGACATCATCATAATGACAGAGAATGTCGTTATGCAGACCATGCCGTCACGGATATGGCATTTGGTCAAGATGTGCTTTTTGCTCGCGGTTTATTGGATGCCCCTGAAATGAAACAGCGATATATCAAAGAATATGTTATTTCTTTAGTGGCGCACGAAGTGGGTCATACACTTGGTTTGCGCCATAATTTTAAAGCAAGTGCCATTAATACTGTTGCTGAATTGCATGACAGTACTATTACACGCAGAAAAGGACTTTCGGGAAGTGTTATGGATTATCAGCCCGTCAATTTATCACCAAAAAATATGCCTCAAGGTGAATTTTACCATACGGAATTAGGTCCTTATGATTATTGGGCAATTGAATATGCATATAAACCTTTTGATGGTAAATCATTCGCATCCGAAAATGAGATGTTGCAATCCATAGCAGCGAAAAATACTCGCCCCGAATTACGTTATGGCACTGACGAAGATTGTTTTGGTAATTCTGTTGCGGGGGTTGATCCTTTATGTAATCTTTTTGATTATGGCAGCAATCCTATGGAGTATTTTGCCGAAAGAATTGCGATGTCAAAAGAAATATTGGCAGCATTACCGCAAAAAGCAATAAATAAGGGCGAAAATTTTAATCGTGTGCGTGTAATGTTTAGCCGTGCATTAGGTCAGTATTCACAAGGAGTTGCAGTTATCTCAAAATATATAGGCGGACTTTATACGCACCGTAATCATGCGGGAGATGCCAATGAAACAGCTCCATTTATTCCCGTTCCACCGCAAGAACAACGTTCAGCACTTGATTTTCTCATAAAAAATTATCTCACGACCGATGCTTTTTCTTTTTCACCGAATTTACTGCAACAATTAGGCATCAACAGATTATCCGACGGAGAAGATAGTCGCCGCGACAGATTAGATTTCGGTGTGCATGATGCCGTAAAGAACATTATGACAGCACCATTATACCGAATATTTAACTCGACGGTATTACAAAGAATTCGCGACAATGAATTACGCACTGTTGCACCATTTACTCAACAAGAGCTCTTCGAAACAGTACGCAATGCACTATGGGAAGAAAATACAAAATCTAATGATAATCAAAGCTACAAACGCGATGTACAAAGAACGCACGCGGATATTGTGTGCTCCATATTGACAGAGAAAGAGCAATATAATCGCGACGCTGTTGCATTAGCACGCCAAGATTGTCAGATCATTCGTGAAACAGCAAAAAAAGGATTAAAAAAATCCACCGGTATCACTAAAGCGCATCTTGAAGATATTATTGCTCAATGTAATAACGCCTTGGAGCCAAAGAAAGAAAAGTCCAATGATTGATCGCCTTATAGACATTGTCCTTTACCGATTTACCAATTTAAAAGATGACTCTAATGACAATAGAGTGCCCAATATTACCACTGGAACAATTGTCTTTGGTGCATTAATCCGTCTATTTCTCCTGACATTATTGTGCTGGGGAATAGTGCAATATTTTTATTTGTATGATCATTGGTTTCTTCTGTTTATGATAGTTATGGGATTGACATTTTATCCCGCATTTCGACAATGGGAGCATTTTCATAATCGAGTGGATGAAATGCAAGATTCTACATTATGTGGCAGTTGCAAACATTTTGAGCCATCGGGACAATTATGTCGCCCTCTTGATGAACATGTTTCTAATTCATATATCCCTTGCGATGGGCAATCATGGGAACCGAAGTTTATCGAAATAGAAAATCTACGTTAAATAAAAAAAGCAGATGACGCAATATCATCTGCTTTTTTTTGAGATAAAAACATGTGTCAAATACTATACTTTTGATTCTCCGGCAAACATTTCCAATACATCTTCGATTGCCATTGCTCCTTTGTCACCTTCGCCGTGCTTTCTTAGCGCCACTTGACCATTTTCTGCTTCACGTTTGCCGATAATTAAACAATATGGGATTTTTTTCTGTTCACTTTCCGCTATTTTTCTCTGAACTTTTTCTGAGCGTCCATCAAAATGAACACGATAATTCAAAGACTTTAATTTTTCAGCTAAATCTGAAGCAACTCCATTTAAAGCATCCGTAATAGGAAGTACACTTACTTGAACGGGAGCTAACCAGAATGGGAAATTACCGGCATAATGTTCAATTAAAATAGACATAAACCGCTCCATAGAACCAAAAGGTGCACGGTGTATAATCACGGGGCGGTGTTTTTGATTATCCGCGCCGGTATATTCTAATTGGAAACGTTCAGGCATGACATAATCAACTTGGACAGTGCCTAATTGCCATTTACGACCAATAGCATCACGCACAATAAAATCTATTTTCGGTCCATAGAACGCAGCTTCACCTTCACCAATAAAATAGGAAAGTTCCATTTCATCAGCAACTTCTTTGATTTCTTTTTGCGCACGCTCCCATAATTCTATGTCACCGCCGTATTTTTCAGTATTATCATCACGGAAAGACAAACGTGTTGTCACTTCCATACCAAAAGTAGTAAATACTTTTTGTGTTAATTCAATGACATTTTTAATTTCATCTTTTAACTGATCTTGCATACAATAAATGTGTGCATCATCTTGAGTAAAGCCGCGAACACGCGAAAGTCCGCTCAACTCACCTGATTGTTCATAACGATACACTGTCCCGAATTCCGCCAATCGAACCGGTAAATCCTTATATGAGCGCGGCTCGGAAGAATAGACCTGATGATGATGCGGGCAATTCATCGGTTTAAGCAAATATTCCTCTTCCTCAATTTTCATTGGAGGATATTGTGATTCTGCATAATACGGATAATGTCCCGATGTTTTGTATAGTTCCAAATTACCGAGATGGGGCGTAATTACTTCCTGATAACCGCGTTTTTTCTGTTCATCGCGCAAAAATGCTTCGAGAGTGCGTCGGACTGTCGTGCCATTGGGCAACCATACAGGAAGCCCACCGCCAACCATAGGATTTATCATAAATAATTTTAATTCACGACCCAATTTCTTATGGTCACGCTTTTCTGCTTCTTCTCTTTGTTTTAGAAACTCTTCAAGTAAATCTTTTTTAGGAAATGCAATCCCATAAATACGAGTTAATTGTTTCCGCGAAGAATCGCCACGCCAATATGCACCCGCAACAGATAACAATTTAGGGAATTTAATAAAACCCGTAGAAGGCACATGAGTACCACGACATAAGTCCGTGAAATTACCCTGTGTGTAAAAAGTTATCTCACTGTCTTTTAACCCATCGAGCAATTCCAATTTATATTCATCACCCTTTTCTTTGAAATATGCAACAGCATTATCCCAATCAATCTCAATGCGCTTATATTCATTATTCGCTTTGACCAATTCGCGCATTTTTTCTTCGATTTTTGGCAAATCTTCAGAAGAAATTTTAGTGCCTTCGGGTAAATCTATATCATAATAAAATCCTGCTTCGATGGGAGGACCTATGCCGAATTTCACACCCGGATATAAACTTTCCAAAGCTTCAGCCATTAAGTGAGCCGTCGAATGCCAGAATATTTCTTTACCTTCATCATCATTCCATGTGATTATTCTTAATGATGCATCTTCCATAATAGGTCTTGACACATCATAAGCAATGCCATTGACAATCACACCAAGAGCATTCCTTGCCAAACCTTCCGATATGGATTTGGCAATTTCTAATCCGGTAATACCGGCTTCAAATTGTCGGACATTACCGTCCGGAAAAGTAATATTCATGTACACTATATAAAATATGGATAATTAATTTTTCGGTTTTAACATTTTTAACTTTTTCACTATTGTTTCATCATTGCGCAAGATAGATAAAGAAATGGTTTGTCCGGCAACACAATCACCAATGACTACTTGCAAATCTTCTTCACGCA
>JAFLBY010000002.1 GCA_017302855.1 Candidatus Kapaibacterium sp. | reverse complement strand
ATCCCCGTGCCTTGGAGTACATAGGTAAGGCATTAGCATTGGATGAAGAACTCGGCAATAAAACAGGCGTGGCTATAGATCTCGGCAACATCGCAAATGTGTATTATTATCTCTCGGACTATTCCCGTGCATTAGAGTACATGGGCAGGGCATTATCACTGAATGAAGAACTGGACAACAAACGAGGCGTGGCATCTATTCTCGGCAATATCGGGAATGTACATCAAAAGCTCTCGGACTATGCCCGTGCCTTGGAGTACATGGGCAAGGCATTAGCACTTGATGAAGAACTTGATAACAAAGCAGGTATGGCAACTTGGCTCGGCAATATCGGAGCAACGTATGCTAAGCAGGACTTCGATGGCTACGACCCCGATAAAGCGGAAGAATACCTGCTGCGAGCTATTGACCTAAGCACAGGAATAGGATATAAAGCAGTATTGATTGAATTTCACAAAACCTTATCTGATCTTTATGAACAAGAACAACGATTGGGAGATGCTTTCACGCACTACAAAAAACATATTGCGATAAAAGAAGAAGTAAATGTCGAAGAAGTAAAGAAGCAAGAGGCAATACGCGAACAACGCAAAGCAATAGAACTTGCCAAAGCAGCCGCTGATGCTAAACACCAAGCCACGGAACAATTACTTCACAATGTACTCCCCCCAACCATAGCAGCAAGAATGCTCGACGGCACACAGCTCATCGCTGAGAAAATCCCAAGCGTGTCGGTGCTTTTTGCCGACATCGTGAATTTTACGAAACTTTCGCAAAGCATTACTCCTGAAGAACTTGTCGAAGGACTCGATAGAATTTTCAGTGAATTTGACGCTCTGGTCGAGAAGTATGGTTTGGAGAAAATCAAAACGATTGGTGATGCGTATATGGTGGTTGCGGGTGCGCCTGAAGTACGTGCCGACCACGCAGAAACGATGGCAAATTTTGCGCTTGAAATGGTAGCAAAAATGAAAGAATTTCGGTCAATTTCTACCGGTGAAGAAGTGCAAATCCGCATCGGAATTCACAGCGGAGAAGTGGTAGCCGGCGTGATTGGCAAAAAGAAATTCGCCTATGATTTATGGGGCGATGCGGTGAACACGGCAAGCAGAATGGAATCCCACGGCGAAGCAGGTAAAATTCATTGTAGCGCAGCTTTTATGCGTGCCGTAGAGACGGTGCAGGTACCGTCCCTACGGTTTATCCCCCGCGGTGAAATGGACATCAAAGGCAAAGGAAAAATGAAGACATATTTTTTGGAACAATATCAGTGAATTATTATAATAATTAGTCAAAAACATCAATAAATAAAACTATGAAAAAAGAACATAACAGTAATGAAGTGGATCGTATAAAGGCAATGTATGACCGCGGCGATATAAATGGTGCTGAAAATCGTTGTAATGAATTATTACAGATTTATGAAAAGGAACAAAATCCAAATATGGTGATGCAATTGCTTGGTGTTCTGGTAACAATATGTACTCGGAGTGCTCGATATACGGAAGCAGAAGAAATCGCCTTACAATTAATTGAGCTTGCGCAACAAAACAGCGATGAAAATATATTACAAAAAGCATATAACTCATTAGGTGTGATTTATTATTACACAAATCGTTATGATGACGCTTATCTCAATTATAACAAAGCATTAGCAATTGTAAAAAACAATGAAGACCGACTTCAGTATGCATCGATACTCACCAATATTGCTAATCTGGAATCTACTATGGGCAAGATGTCAGAGTCTATAGAGCGTTATATTGAGTGCATAGCAATTGCACAATATTATGGTGATACACGTGTTGAGCTTGGTGCACAAATAAATCTTGGACAATCGTATGCAAAACTTGGATATTATGCAGATGGGCTTGAACATAGCTCACGTGCTTTACATTTAGCTCAAGAGCTTGGCAATAAAATGGCTCAAAGTTCAATACTTCATACCTTTGGTGTGCTTTATATTAACATGGGTGATTATCTTGCAGCAGAAAATTACTTGATGCAAGCAGCAACTATTAATGAAGAACTGAATAATATTTCATGGCTTTTACGGAATAAAACATCATTGGCAAATATTGAGGTTGTTCGAGGAAATTTTGAAAAGGCACTTGAGATAGAAAAAGAAATCGAAACAAAGACAGTGGCACTGGGCGAACCTGAACAACTTGCCGATGTTCGATGTAATATTGCTCGCACGCTTATCCGATTACATCGTTATGCAGAGGCAGAGAATATTCTGTTGAACATTATTACACAAGCAGGTAAATTCCCTCATAAAACAAGTTATATTCACTCAATGCTTGGAACAATATATAGTGCGGAAAATTCTTCTTTGTACGACTCTCAAAAAGCTATTCATTATTTGAATAAGTCAATAACAGAATCGGATGAAAAACATGATAAGCAAGATTTAACCCCATATAAATTACTTGCCGAGGTATATGATCGTGAAGGAAATGTCATAGAATCCTTGATGCTATTAAAACGATATATTACTATGACAGAGTCAAAAATTACCGACAAAGAAAAGGAACTTGCCGAAAAAATGAAGTCGGAAAAAAATATCAGAAAAAAGGAAATTGAGACACAACTTCTTACTAATATAGCACCGGAATCAATTGTGAATCGTATGATGAATCGAGAAAAAATTGCGGATTACTTCTCTTCCGTTTCCATTATATTTATTGATATTGTCAATTTTACATCATTATCGCAAAGTATAGAACCTGAACTTTTATTGGAATTTTTAAATACAGCTTTTTCTGCATTTGATGAATGTGCTGCTCGATATGGAGTCGAAAAAATAAAAACCATAGGGGACGCATATATGGCTGTAGCAGGCATACCGAAATGGACACCGGATCATGCTCAACGCGCAGCAAATTTTGCGTGTGCAATTCTTTCACTTGCTCCAAATATACATTCTCCTGTAGAAGGAATACCTTTAAGTTTGCGCATAGGTATTGCTTGCGGTGAAGCAATAGCCGGGATTATTGGTACTAAACGTTTGAGTTATGATTTATGGGGCGATGCCGTGAACACGGCAAGCAGGATGGAAAGTCATGGCGAAGCAGGTAAAATCCATGTTTCGGAAGAATTTAAACATGCCGTAGAGACGGTGCATGAACCGTCCCTACGGTTTATCCCACGCGGAGAAATCGACATTAAAGGTAAGGGTACAATGCGAACCTATTTTTTGGAGAAAGTGTCTGAACCATGATTTTTTTGGATTTGTAGAACAGCCCTATGTGGCTGACATAAAATGAAATACAAAAGAAACAATGTCCGGACCATGATTTGTATGACAGCCCTATGTGGCTGTTCTACACGAAAAAAATATCAAACACAAAAACAATCACAGTAATCAAAACAATCAAACAAATCATAGTTGAGACAATGACCCACGACGAACTCAAAATCAAAGTAGAAGAAATCGAAGCAATGATTCAGAGCGGTTCTGACTATGCTCTTGTTGAAACCCAAGCGCGGGAACTGCTTGCAGAAAATGCTCTTATGAATGAATCGGAGCTCCACTGCCGCATCCTGCTTGCTCTCTCGCAATCGTTGTGGCGGCGTGGTATGGCAAAAGATGCATTGCCATACGCCGAACAAGCACTTGCCCTTGCCGAACTCATAGATAGTAAAAAACTGCAAGCCAAAACACTCGGCAATATCGGGACTGTGCATGCGAATCTCTCGGACTATTCCCGTGCTTTGGAGTACTATGGCAAGGCATTAGCGCTCAATGAAGAACTCGGTAACAAAGCAGGCGTGGCAATATACCTCGGTAATATCGGGATTGTGCATCAGAATCTCTCGGACTATGCCCGTGCTTTGGAGTACTATAGTAAGGCATTATCACTCCATGAAGAACTCGGCAACAAAGCAGGTGTGGCAAGTTGTCTTGGCAATATCGGTCTTGTCCATCAGAATCTCTCGGACTATGCGCTTGCCTTGGAGTACTATGGCAAGGCATTATCACTCGATGAAGAACTCGGCAAAAAAACAGGCATGGCAACTAATCTCGGTAACATCGGTATTGTCTATCATTCTCTCTCGGACTATTCCCGTGCTTTGGAGTACTATGGCAAGGCATTAGCGCTTGATGAAGAACTTGGTAACAAAGCAGGCGTGTCAAGACATCTCGGCAACATCGGGACTGTGCATCATTCTCTCTCGGACTATGCCCGTGCCTTGGAGTACTACGGCAAGGCATTAACACTCGAAGAAGAACTCGGCAACAAAGCAGGCGTGGCAAACAATCTCGGCAATATCGGGACTGTGCATAGGAATCTCTCGGACTATGCCCGTGCCTTGGAGTACTACGGCAAGGCACTAGCACTCGATGAAGAACTCGGCAACAAAGCAGGTGTGGCAATTAATCTCGGCAACATCGGAGCAACCTACGCACAGCAGGACTTCGATGGCTACGACCCTGCAAAAGCAGAAGAATATCTGATCAAAGTACTAAGCGGGTTTGAAGATATCGGTGCAAAGAATTTTCAGTATGAAACACATAAAGGTCTTGCTGAACTGTACGAGCAACAAAAACGCTGGGAAGAGGCATATAAGCACAAGACAAAATATCACGAACTAAAAGAAGAAGTCCAAAGCGAAGAAGCGAAGAAAAAAGCAATGCTCATGGAGCAACAGAAGCAAGTCGCCGAGCGCGAAAAAGAAATGGAGATAGACCGTACACGCTTCCAAGAGCGCGAGAACATCCTGAACAATATCCTTCCTGAAGGAATTACGCAACGCCTGATAAAAGGGGAGAATCCCATAGCGGACCACTACGATGGAGTTTCTGTTCTCTTCATGGACATTGTTGATTTTACAAAACTCTCGACAACTATTTCCGCGCAGCAACTTGTGCATTTGCTCAATGCTATTTTTACTGCTGCCGATGGCGTAATGCGCGAGTTCGGTTTGGAGAAAATCAAGACCATAGGCGATGCATACATGGCGGTTGCCGGTGCACCGATTATGCAAGAAGACCATGCCCATCGCGCCGCAAACGCAGCACTCAAACTCCTTGATGTCATGCAAAACTTAGTGGTAAGTTTTCCTCCTGAATATGGTGATAGAAGTTGGATAGAGAGTATTCCCGAAATAGAAGTTCGCATTGGTCTGCATTGTGGTCCTGCGGCGGCGGGTGTTGTCGGCGAGAACAAGTTTCTGTATGATTTATGGGGCGATGCCGTGAACACGGCAAGCAGGATGGAATCCCACGGCGAAGCAGGAAAAATCCATGTTTCGGAAGAATTTAAACATGCCGTAGAGACGGTGCATGAACCGTCCCTACGGTTTATCCCCCGTGGCGAAATAGAAATTAAAGGCAAAGGAAAAATGAAAACCTATTTCTTGGAGAAATATCTATGATATCAACAGAAACTCTCGCATTAATTGAACAATTCTATTCACGAGGACAATTTATTCAAGTAGTCGAATTGGCGGAATCATATCTATATGCAAAACAGGAGCGTGTCGCCAATGCTGAAACAGTTCGCGTACTTGTTATGCTTGGAAATGCTCGTACATTTCAAACTGAGTACGTTGCGGGACTTGAGTGTTTGCGCACCGCAATTGAGCTTGCCACGCCACTTGATAATCCGGCATTGTTGGCAACAGCGCATAATGCTCTCGGTTATCTCTATTTAACGATTAGTGAGTTTGAAAAAGCGGAGCAAAACCTTGAAATATCTCGAAAATTATTGGAGAAATCAGATCCGCTTCTGGGAGTGGTTCTTCTTAATCTTTCGATTGTCGAATTGAACACCAATAATGCGGAAGAGGCGAGTAGTCTGTGTGCTAAAGCTGTCGAGATTTTACAAAGAAATAACAATATTCGTTCTCTGGGATATGCCCACTTGAATTTCTCCAAAGTTTTTGCAAGACTTAGAAACACACCCGAAGCTCTCGCAGCGGTTGATAGTGCAATTGAGTGTTTTAATAAGGTCGAAGATAAACTCGGGTTGGGGCAATCTCTTGGTTGGCGCGGACATTTGGCATTTTCAAATCTGGCTGACCAAAAAGTACGGCAAATTCCCCCAAATATTCTCCACGATTTGCTTCGTGGGCAAAGTATGTTGGAAGAAGTTGGTGCTAAAAAGTATCTTTCCGACATCCATTCAACTCTTGCCGCCGCCTATGAGTCAGTGGAGGATTGGCGGAAGTCATACGAACACCAAAAGCAGTTCAGCTTATTGCAGAATGAGCTACAGTCCATTGATGTTGCGAAAAAAACAGCGGTAATCGAGGCGGAATTATCCCTTGATTTGGCAAAGAAAAATGCCGAACTTTCCGAGCTTCGCAATGGCGAACTTCGCAATGCCAATGAGCAATTGGAACGTGCATTGAGAGACCTTCGAGAAAATGAACAACAACTCGTTCAAGCCGAAAAGATGGCATCACTCGGTCAGCTGACCGCGGGTATTGCTCATGAACTTAATAATCCTATTGGCTTTATCGGTGCGTCTTTGTTACCATTAAAACGCGATATAAGCTATCTGATAAACACTTACCTTCCTGAAAACCAAGATGATGTTGTTGTTGAGCTGAAAGAAGAAATAGAGAGTTTATTACGAGCAATCGAAGACGGAGCAAAAAGGACGAGTGATATAGTCAAAGGATTACGCACATTCTCCCGTTTAGATGAACATGAGCTGAAGCTCACCGACATTCACGAAGGTATTGATGCCACCTTGATACTCTTGCGCAGTAAAATAGGCGATGCTATAACCATTCATAAAAACTATGGACCCATTCCTCAAATTATGTGCTTACCGGGACCGCTCAATCAGGTATTTATGAATATCTTGGTTAATGCAATTCAAGCTATACAAGGTTCGGGAACAATCACTATAACCACATCGCAACAAGCAGACAATGTTCTGGTCAGTATTCGTGATACCGGTGGAGGAATAAGTGATGAGCTAATTAACCGTATCTTTGAGCCGTTTTTTACTACCAAACCGATTGGGGTTGGTACAGGACTTGGGCTTTCAATTTGTTATGATATCATCAAAAAAAATAATGGAGACATAACTGTTCAGAGCAAAATTGGAGTTGGCACAGAGTTTATAATTACGCTTCCATTGCAACAATAGTCATATATATTTTTTTAGGAAATTTATCAATGAACAAAGAAAAATCAACTGTACTCTATGTCGATGACGAAGAACACAATTTGGTGTCATTTAAGGCGACATTCCGTTTTGATTACCGTGTCCTCACAGCTTTATCAGGGCATGAAGCACTTCAGATATTGCGCGAGAATAGCGTAGATGTTATTATCTCTGACCAAAGGATGCCTGAGATGACAGGTGTTGAGTTTTTAGTCCATTCGCGTGATATTGCGCCAGAAGCAATCAGAATTATACTCACAGGATACAGCGATATTGAGTCCGTTGTTTCTTCCATTAATAAGGCGCAGGTGTACCGATATATTGGTAAGCCATGGGAAGAGAATGACTTGAAGATGACAATGGAGAGTGGTATAGAGAATTTGCGTCTTGTTCGTGAAAACAGAGCACTGCTCGAACACCTTGCTCAATATAACAAAACATTGGAAGCGCAAGTCGCTCAAAGAACTGAACAGTTGCAAAAGAAAACCGATGAGTTGGAGCGTTTGAATCATGAGGTATTGAACATGAATACGGGTTTAATAAAATTGAATAAAGAAAAATCTCATTTTCTTGCTCTTGCTGCCGACGACATCAAAAAACCCATAGACTCCATTAACCATACGGCTGTGCAACTCGTAAAAAACATAAGCACTACCTCGCCAGCCAAAGCTCAAGACAGTTTGGTAAGCATCTCGCAAACGGCAAGACGAATACGTGAAATCATCGCTAATCTTATAGAGTTAAATCAGTCTGAAATTAGTGTTAATGTCAATCCTGTCAGATTCGATATTGGAATGATTTTACAAACGATAGATTTGACTTATAGACAACAAGCAAAAGCAAAAAATATACAGATAGAATTCAAGCGTGCGAGCAATCTCAATATGGTTCGTACCGACCCTCAGCATATAGAAACAATACTGACACAGTTAGTCTCCAATGCGGTAAAATTCTCTCCTGAACACTCTACCATCACAACATCATGTATGCAGAATGGAGACCTGTTGCGTTGTGAGATAATTGATGAAGGTCCGGGCATTCCCGACTCGGAGAAAGACCTTGTTTTCCAAGCATATTCGAAACTCTCGGCAAAGCCGACCGGAGGCGAATCATCCGTAGGTTTAGGACTGGCATTAGTTGCCAATCTTGTTCGTGCATTGCGAGGTAAGGTGTGGTTCGAGAATCAAACCAAGGGCACAAAATTTATCATTGAGATTCCCCAATTGCATTAATAGGTGTGTATAGTCAGTGCTTCTCTGATGAGCATTGATGATACTTTATGTCTTATCAATATTGAATTCTATTGTGATATTCGCTGCAAGAGAGTGCGATAGGTATGTGCACTGTATATGGCTAAACATTTGTATTAAAATAGGATACATATTCTTTACACTGAGTTGAGTATAATAGGAGAGAGCATGACCCACGAAGAACTCAAAACCAAAGTAGAAGAACTTGAAGTTTTAATTAAATCCGGCAAGGACTATGCTCAAGCCGAAACCCAAGCGCAGGAGCTGCTTGTTGATGACACTATTGCGAATGAATCGGAGCTCCATTGCCGCATCCTGCTTGCTCTCTCGCAATCGTTGTGGCAACGCGGTTTGGCAAAGGACGCATTGCCTTATGCCGAACAAGCGCTTACCATTACCGAACAAATAGAAAGCAAAGAACTGCAAGCTCAAGCATTAGGCAATATCGGGAATGTGTATCGGCTTCTCTCAGATTATGCCAAAGCCTTGGAGTGTTATAATCAAGCACTTAGATGCTATGAAGAACTTGGTAATAAGCAGAGTGCTGCAGGTGTTCTCTCTAATATTGGAATTGTGTATGATTATATTTCGGACTATCCAAAAGCCTTGGAGTATTACACCCAAGCACTTAAGATTAACGAAGAGACTGGAAATAAATCATGGCAAGCAATTAACCATAGCAATATAGGAATTCTTTACGGAGTTATTTCGGATCTTCCTAAGGCATTACAGTGTTTTACTTGCGCCCAAGCTCTTTATGAAGAACTCGGGAATAAAAAAGGGATGGCAGAAGTTAACGGTAATATTGGCAATGTATATTTTTTTCTCTCGGACTACACTAAGGCATTGGAGTATTACGCAAAATCGCTTATGCTCATGGAAGAACTCGGTAACAAAAGAGGGGTAGAAACCTGTGCGGGTAACTTAGGAATGGTATATAATAAACTTTCGGATTATCCCAAGGCTTTAGAATTTTATACAAAGGCTCTTGTGCTGTGTGAAAGTCTTGATAATAAATCGGGTATTGCACGACATACAGGCAATATCGGACTTATATATCAGAATCTTTTTGATTATTCCAAAGCGTTGGAATACTATACGAAAGCCCTTGAGTTTGATAAAGAACTTGGTAATAAAAAAGGCATTGCCATAGATCTTGCAAACATTGGTCTTATATATCAGAATCTTTTAGACTATTCTAAAGCGTTGGAATACTATATCAAGGCACTTGTACTCAATGAAGAACTCGGTACAAGAGGGGGCGTAGCAAAAAATATTGGTGACATAGGGACTGTTTACTATTGTCTGTCCGACTATCCTAAGGCATTAGAGTATTATAAACGCGCCCTTGCAATTGAAGAAGAATTAGGAGTTAAAATCAGTATAGCAATAAATACAGGTAATATAGGACTTGTGTATGCGAATGAGAAATATGAGAGTTACGATGCAGAAAAAGCAACAGAGTATTTGCTGCAAGCAATTTCCATGTTGGAAGAAATAGGTGCAAAAAAAGAAGAATATGAGTTTCTCAAATCCCTTGCCGAGCTATATGAGAAACAAGAACGTTGGAAGGACTTTGCAGTTCACTATAAACGCTATCATGAATTAGAGAAAGAAGTCCAGAGTGAAGAATCAAAAAAACAAGCCGAGCGATTGGATTATGAACGTAAAACAGCAGAGCGGGAAAAACGTATAGCTGTTGAGCGCGCTGAAAGCCAAGCCCGCATAGAAGAACAAGAGAAATTACTGCACAATGTTTTGCCTCCTACAATCGCTGAGCGTTTATTGAAAAAAGAAACATTTATAGCAGACAGTTATCCTTCGGTAAGTGTGTTATTTATGGATTTAGTTGGTTTCACACGCATAGCGAGTATAGTACCGCCGAAGCATTTGATATATCTTCTGAACTCTATATTCAGTGCCGCAGATAATATAATGGAGCAGTATGGTTTAGAGAAGATAAAAACGATAGGCGATGCCTATATGGCAGTAGCGGGTGCGCCTGAATCACAAGAAGACCATGCAATTCGCGCCGCCTCAGCGAGCATAGCATTATTAGATCGAATGAATACTTTACACATAAACATACCTTCTGAACTTGGTGATATATCCTGGATAGAATCGATAGGCGAAATAGGTGTGCGGATAGGTATTCACAGCGGTGAAGCGATAGGTGGAGTTATCGGTGACAAGAAATTTAGTTTTGATTTATGGGGCGATGCAGTGAATACGGCAAGCCGGATGGAGAGTCACGGCGAAGCGGGCAAAATCCATATTTCGGAAGAATTTAAACATGCAGTAGAGACGGTGCACGCCCCGTCTCTACGGTTTATTCCGCGTGGTGACATGGAAATCAAAGGCAAAGGAATGATGAAAACATATTTTTTGGAGAAAGTGTCTGAACCATGATTTTCAGGATTTGTATGACAGCCCTATGTAGCTGACATAACTAAAGGAAAATACAAGAAAATAATCACACAAATCACATTGATCAGCGCTTCAGACAATAATCAACGCAATGACAATAATCAAATCAATCATAGTGCAGGTATGAGGAATAACACATGAGACTCGAACAATTACAAGAAAAACTCATGCTCGCCGATACCGAGATGAAAAAAGGCAACTATGCAGAATCTGAACTCCTTTCCAGAGAGGTATTGCAATACTGTAATGAGCTACCACCAGGCGAGGCTCAACAGGCCACCGATCGGCTCATGCTTTGTGCTAAATCTATGCGCATACTTGGTGAAGCCGCTTGGAGGCAGGGCGATTACAACTCTGCGCTCGTACTTCTCAACGATGCTCTTGTACGTTTTCAATCTATTCCCGATAAATTAGGCATTGCCAACGTTACAGCGAATATCGGGATTGTGTATAAGAATGTTGGCTCGTACGAGAAGGCATTGGAATACTTCGTTCAAGCTCTTGCTCTCCACAATGAACTCGGGGAAAAAAACGGTATTGCGGCAGTTACGGGGAATATCGGAAATGTGTATTCTAATCTTGGCTCCTATGACAAGGCATTGGAATACTATGTACAAGCTCTCGCTCTCAATAATGAACGCGGAGATAAATCAGGCATTGCCATCGTTACGGGGAATATCGGGAATGTGCATAATTCTCTTGGCTCTTACGACATTGCATTAGAATACTATATGCATGCCCTTGACCTCCACAATGAACTCGGGGAGAAATCTGCCATTGCCAGAGTTACAGGAAACATAGGGAGTGTGTATAAGAATCTTGGCTCCTACGACAAGGCATTGGAATACTATAAGCAAACTCTTGAGCTCAATAATCAACTCGGAAGGAAATCCAGCCTTGCCGTAGTTACTGGAAATATTGGGACCGTGTATGCAAAACAGGAGTTTGGGGAATATGATGCAGCTAAAGCAGAAGAATATCTGCTCAAATCACTTTCTTTGTTTGAAGAAATCGGTGCAAAGAATGAGCAGTCTGAGATTTATAAGTCCCTTGCAGATTTCTATGAGAAACTGGAACGGAATACGGAAGCATACCACAATTATAAGAAATACCACGAGTTGGAAAAAGAAGTGCAAAGCGCGGAAACCAAGAAGCAAGCAGAGCGATGGGACTTTGAACGCAAGCAAACAGAACGCGATAAAAACCTTGCCGTAGAGCGTGCCAAACACGAAGCCACTGAGCAACTCTTACACAATGTTCTACCGCCAAGTATTGCTCATAGAATGATTGCCGGCGAAAGCTTGATAGCCGAGAAATTAGAAAATGTCTCCGTGCTTTTTGCGGATATCGTTGGATTTACAAAACTCTCTTCGCGCATTTCAGCGGAAGAACTTGTTGCCGGATTAGATAGAATCTTCTCCGCTTTCGACACGCTCGCCGAAAAACACAGACTCGAAAAAATCAAGACTATTGGCGATGCGTACATGGTCGTAAGTGGCGCACCCGAACCCTGTGAAGACCACGCCCAAGCAATGGCACTTATGGCAATAGAAATGATGGAAGCAATGAAGGAATTTCGTTCAATTTCCACAGGCGAGGAAATTCAAATCCGTATTGGCATTCATAGCGGAGAGGTTGTGGCAGGAGTAATTGGAAAGAAGAAATTTGCTTATGATTTATGGGGCGATGCCGTGAACACAGCAGCAAGAATGGAAAGTCATGGCGAAGCGGGGAAAATCCATATTTCGGAAGAATTTAAACATGCCGTAGAGACGGTGCATGAACCGTCCCTACGGTTTAGCCCGCGTGGTGAAATGGAAATCAAAGGCAAAGGCATGATGAAGACCTATTTTTTGGAAAAATTGTCTGAACAGGATTGATAGGATTTGTAGGACAGCCCTATGTGGCTGACATAAAATGAAATACAAAAGAAACAATGTCCGGACCATGATTTGTAGAACAGCCTTATGTGGCTGTCCTACACGAAAAAATATCAACACAAAAAACAATCACAGCAATCAAAATAATCAAACAAATCACAGTTGAGACAATGACACAAGAAGAACTACAAGCAATGCTTGACAGGGCGCAGGAATCACAGAAAATGGGAGAATATGCCGATGCAGAATACTATGCCTCAGAGCTTATAAAAGCAGTTCCTGTTGATGACACATCTTGTGTTCACAGTAGTGCCTTACTTGTACTATCTGATTCTCTGCGGATGCGCGGGATGCTTAAACAATCGCTCGAAAAAGCTGAACTGGCACTGTCTTTATCCATACAAGCGAAAGACCTATATCAAGAAGCGAAAGCAATGAGTACACTTGGGGTAGTATATACGCTTCTTGGTGACTATCAACAAGCACTTAACTATTGTACTAAAGCTCTTGCTCTTGATGAAGAGTTAGGTCATAATGTCGGGATGGCACGCGATCGTGGGAATCTTGGTGTTATTTATCAAAATCTGGCAGATTACCCTCTTGCCGCAGAATATCAAAAACAAGCTCTCGCTATTAATAGAGAAATCGGAGCTAAAGATGGTATTGCAAGGAATAATACCAATCTTGGTATTGTCTATAGAAGTATGGGTAACTATGATGTATCAATGGCGCATTATATTGAAGCACTTAGTATATCCGAAGAACTCGAAGACATACCATCAATTTGTCAGCTTAACGGTAATATTGGTGGTCTCTATTATGCTCTTGGAAGTTATGATAAAGCACTCGAATACTTATACAAAGCTGTTGCCGATAGTAGTCTGCGCGGAGAAAAGGCGAGGGCAGCGCGATTTACAGCCAATATAGGCAGTGTGTATAATTCCCTCGGTCAACATGATAAAGCACTTGAATACTACCTCAAAGCACTTGCTGAGCAAGAAGAACAAGATAATAAGACCGATGTAGCAACGCTTGGAGGTAATATAGGTATCGTGTATGCTGAACTTAGAAGTTATGAACAAGCGCTCGAATATTTTATGAAAGCTCTTGCCACACATCAAGAACTTGGTCGTAAGTCCTCAGCTGCTTTAGTATTGGGCAATATCGGGAATGTATATACACTCATTGGTAGTTATGATAAAGCGTTGGATTACTATACCCGCGCACTTATGGCTCATGAAGAACTTGGTGAAAAATCAGGTATTGCCAATGTTTCAGGGAATATTGGCTCACTGTATGCTGACGATCAGTTTGTTGGCTATGATGCTGGTAAAGCCGAAGAGTTTCTGTTGAAAGCAATTGCTCTTAGTAAAGAAGTAGGAGCAAAGCAGCATTTGTACAAATATGACAAAGCAGTTGCCGAACTCTATAAAAATACAAATCGAAAAGCAGAAGCTTATGATTATTTTGAGCACTATCATACCGTAGAAAAACAGGTTCAAAGTGAAGAAGCAACCAGACAGAGTCAACTCATGGAGTATCGTCGCAAAGTAGAAGAAGCCGAGCGTGACCGTCAGGTAAAAATCGCACGGTTTCAAGAGCAAGAGAAACTCCTCTATAATACTCTCCCTGCTCAGATAGCCGAACGGATATTGCAGGGCGAAAGGACCATAGCCGATGTCCACCAAAATGTGTCAGTCTTTTTCTCGGATATTGTTGGCTTTACTCACTTATCGCAGCAAATATCCGCAGAGAGCTTAGTCCAGATGTTGAATAGATTATTCTCACAATTTGACCAGCTATCGCGTAAGTACGGTTTGGAGAAAATTAAAACAATCGGCGATGCCTACATGGCGGTATGTGGTGCACCAAATCAATGCAATAATCATGCAGAACGTACAGGACTCTTTGCGCTCGAGGTATCAGAATTGATGGATAATTTTATTGTTGATTCCGTCGGACAAATTTCAGTACGCATTGGCTTGCATACAGGAAGTGTCGTTGCAGGAATAATAGGCGAAGTTAAATTTTCGTATGATATGTGGGGCGACGCAGTGAACACCGCAAGCCGGATGGAGAGTCATGGCGAAGCAGGGAAAATCCATGTGTCGGAAGAATTTAAACATGCCGTAGAGACGGTGCACGCACCGTCTCTACGGTTTATTCCCCGTGGCGAAATGGAAATCAAAGGCAAGGGAATGATGAAGACCTATTTTTTGGAGAAATTGTCTGAACAGGATTGATAGGATTTGTAGGACAGCCCTATGTGGCTGACATAAAATGAAATACAAAAGAAACAATGTCCGGACGATGATTTGTAGAACAGCCCTATGTGGCTGACATAAAATGAAATACAAAAGAAACAATGTCCGGACCATGATTTGTAGAACAGCCCTATGTGGCTGTTCTACACGAAAAAATATCAAACACTAAAAACAATCACAGTAATCAAAACAATCAAACAAATACACTTATGACACCCGAACAACTACAAAGCAGAGCACTTGTTTCATTATCAAACCCCTGTAATCAATGGTGCTTAGCACATGAAGAGCAGCACATTGCCGAACAAGTCTTCGATTTTGAATATTATGGAAGAGAGTTCAAGGAACATGAAAAATCAGTTACGTATAGCAGTGATGGCCAAAGCGAAACACATACGCTTCGTCGTACATTTGCCACGGTATTTACTCATACAAACCGGCACTACCAATGTTAGCACTCCGATTCGTTTTTTTTAGTATCCTACTATATACACAGCTTTTCCCACATATCCACATTGCCGCCCAAGTTCCCGCCCATTTATATGACGGCATGAAGTACCGTTGTATCGGTCCTTTTCGTGGCGGACGTTCGCTTGCTTGCACAGGTGTGGCGGGCGACCGCAAGACCTATTACTTTGGTGCAACGGGTGGAGGCATCTGGCGTACAACCGATGCCGGTGAATCATGGAATCCCATAAGCGATAACACATTTGTTGCGTCGTCCATTGGTGCGATTGCCATTGCACCAAGCGATGCAAATGTCCTTTATGCCGGCACAGGTGAATGTGATATTCGCGGCAATATCTCCTTCGGCGATGGGATGTATAAAACCACCGATGCCGGTGCAACATGGAAGCGGGCGGGCTTGCAAGAATCGTTCGCTATCGGCAAAATCAGTATTCACCCTGCTAATCCCGATGAGGTTCTTGCTGCGTGCATGGGGCGCATCTTCGGTACGGGTGGCGAGCGAGGCATTTACAAAACCACCGACGGTGGCACAACATGGAAAAATGTTCTGAAGCGCAGCGGCACATTAGGCGACAGCACCGGAGCGATTGATATTCAACGCGACCCGCACAATCCGCGCATTCTCTATGCCGCACTCTGGCAGGCATACCGCAATGCGTATTCAATGTCAAGCGGAGGTAAAGGATGCGGCTTGTTCAAATCCACCGATGGCGGCGATACATGGACAGAGATAAGTACCAATACAGGATTGCCTAAGGGTATGCTCGGTAAAATACGTATCGCTTGCTCACCCGCACAGCGCAACCGCCTGTGGGCAATGATTGAAAACGAAAACGGCGGACTCTTCCGTAGCGACGATGCAGGCAAAACGTGGCAGCGAACTTGCGACGAAAAATCCATTCGCCAACGCCCGTGGTATTTCTCGCATATCACCGCCGACCCCAAAAATCCCGATGTTATCTATGCGCTCAATGTGGGCTTCCACAAATCCACCGATGGCGGGCGAAGCTTTAAAGGAATCGGAACAATGCACGGCGACCACCATGATATGTGGATTGACCCCGCCGACCCCGAACGCTTTATTCTTGCCGATGATGGTGGCGCAACCGTTACCAATACCGGCGGCGACAGCTTCACCCAACTCGACATCCCCACAGCACAGTTTTACCATGTCACGACTGATAATCACATTCCGTACCGAGTGTATGGTTGCCAACAGGATAACTCTTCCGTTGGTATTGCTTCGCGCACCACGGGCTGGTCTATTGACGAACGCGACTGGTTTGTCGCTGCGGGTGGTGAGTCGGGTTATATAGCCATTGATCCCAAGGATGAGAACATCATCTACGGTGGAAACTATGGTGGTTTCCTCTCGAAGTTGAACCGCACTACCACACAAGACCAAGATGTAAGTGTCTATCCTGACAATGTTGTGGGCAGCGGCGCAACCAATCACGTCTATCGCTTTCAGTGGACATTTCCCATTGTGTTCTCGAAGCATGATTCATCAACACTCTACGCTTGCGGCAATCATGTATTCCGCACAACAAATGCCGGTTATGCATGGGAGAAAATCTCGCCCGACTTGACGACGAATGATTCTACGAAACAGCAACCATCGGGCGGGATGATTACCAAAGACAATACAGGGGTGGAAACACATTGCACCATCTTTGCCTTTGCCGAATCGCCGCTTGATAAGAACATTCTCTGGGCGGGAAGTGACGATGGTTTGGTGCATCTCTCGACCAATGGCGGCGGCTCATGGACAGATGTTACGCCGAAGAATCTGCCGAATAGCGGCAAGCCCGCACTTATCAGTATTATCGAGGCAAGTCGCTTCAATACCGGGACAGCATATATCGCGGCTACTCGCTATAAATCAGCCGACGACCAACAGCCATATCTGCTCCGCACTACCGACTTTGGTAAAACGTGGGTGATGATAACAAATGGTATCAGTGCTCCAAGCTACACGCGCGTTATTCGCGAAGACACGAAGCGCAAAGGACTGCTTTATTGCGGCACAGAAACAGGGGTATTTGTTTCCTTCAACGACGGCGGCATTTGGCAACCACTGCAACTGAACCTGCCGCACACACCAATTCACGACATGGTTCTTCATGAGCGTGACGACGACCTTATCCTTGCCACACATGGACGCTCGTTCTGGATACTCGACGATATCTCACCATTACGGCAAATGGCAGAGGTCAAAGCAGATGCCGACATAATTCTGTACACGCCGCGACCAAGTTATCGTATCGAAGGTGGCTCATGGTCATCGCCACAAATGCAAACCGGCGAGAATGCACCCAATGGCGTGATGGTACATTATAGTTTGCGAACACGTCCCGACAAAGCAATTACTCTTGAGTTTTTGGATGCACGCGATTCACTCATCATTGCATACAGTTCCAATAAGGACGCAAAAGGCGAACCCGTAAAATCGGAGAATAAATTCTACCCCAAACAAGAGCGGATGCGAAGCACAGGTGCAGTACCCGCCGACAGCGGCTTCAACCGTTTTGTGTGGAATATGCGCTACCCGAATGCAACAGAATCGCCGGTGGTAATGTGGGGTGCAAGCACTGCGGGTCCGCGTGCAGTACCGGGTACATATTCTGTTCGGCTGAAACTCGGCGATTCGGTTATTGCAAAGCAGCCGTTCCGCATTATCCCAAGCGTGAACATTCCGCCGGATGACTTCCGCGCACAGTTCGAGTTGCACACCCGCATCAACAAAAAAGTAAGTGAAACACACGATGCCGTGATTGCGCTGCGCGATATGAAAACACAGTTTAATACAGTACTTGGTCGTATTGCCGATGCCGTGGGCGACACAACAAAAACAAAGGACATCCGCGCACTTGCAAAACGCATGGACGATACGCTGACATCGGTTGAGGAAGCATTGGTGCAGACCAAAGCGAAGGCGGGTCAAGACCTGCTGAACTATCCCATGAAACTTGGCAACAAACTCGCTGCTTTAGCAAGCACTGTTGCCTCGGCGGATACGCGCCCCACCGAGCAAACCTATGCCGCCGTTGCACGTATCGAAGCGCTTATTCAGCGCGAGTTAGATCGCTATGCACGTGTGAAAGAACGCGACCTGCCTGCATTCAATACCGCTGCATCGGGCTACGCATTGCCCGCCGTCCGCATCAAGAAAAAAGAAAAAAATTGATTGAAAAAAAATAATGACAACGAACCGTAGAGAAATGGAAATAAAGGGTAAAGGCATGATGAAGACATATTTCTTGGAGAAATTGTCTGAACAGGATTGATAGGATTTGTAGGACAGCCCTATGTGGCTGTCCTAAATGAAAAAATATCAAATACAAAAACAATCACAGTAATCAAAACAATCACACAAATCACAGTTTAGACCATGACAGCCGACGAACTCAAAACCAAAGTAGAAGAACTCGAAGCAATGATTCAGAGCGGTTCTGACTATGATCAAGCCGAAACCCAAGCACGCGAACTGCTTGCAGAAAATGCTCTTATCAATGAACCGGAACTCCACTGTCGCATCCTGCTTGCTCTCTCAGAATCTCTGCGTCGGCGTGGCATGGCGCAAGATGCATTGCCGTATGCCGAACAAGCCCTTACACTTGCAGAACGAATAGAAAGCAAAGAACTGCAAGCCAAAGCACTCGGCAATATCGGGCTTGTGCATCGGAATCTCTCGGACTATGCGCTTGCCTTGGAGTACTATGGTAAGGCATTAGCACTCCATGAAGAACTCGGCAACAAAGCAGCGGTGGCAACATCTCTCGGTAATATCGGGAATGTGCATCGGAATCTCTCGGACTATTCCCTTGCCTTGGAGTACTATGGTAAGGCATTGGCACTCGATGAAGCACTCGGCAATAAAGCAGGCGTGGCAAGACATCTCGGCACCATCGGGATTGTGCAAGCGAATCTCTCGGACTATGCGCTTGCCTTGGAGTACTTGGGCAAGGCATTATCACTCAATGAAGCACTCGGCAATAAAGCAGGCGTGGCAAGTTGGCTGGGCAATATCGGGAATGTCTATCAGAATCTCTCGGACTATTCCCGTGCCTTGGAGTACTTGGGCAAGGCATTATCACTCCATGAAGAACTCGGCAACAAAGTAGGGGTGGCAGCTAATCTTGGCAATATCGGGATTGTGCATCAGAGTATCTCGGACTATGCTCGTGCCTTGGAGTACTATGGCAAGGCATTATCACTCAATGAAGAACTCGGCAACAAAGGAGGCATGGCAAGAAATCTCGGCAACATCGGGGGTGTGCTTGCGAATCTCTCGGACTATCCCCATGCCTTGGACTATTACGGCAAGGCATTAGCGCTCCATGAAGAACTCGGTTATAAAGCAGGCGTGGCAAGTTGGCTGGGCAATATCGGGATTGTGCATCAGAATCTCTCGGACTATGCCCGTGCTTTGGAGTACTATGGCAAGGCATTAGCGCTCGATGAAGAACTCGGGAACAAAGCAGGAGTGGCAAGACATCTCGGCACCATCGGAGAAACCTATGCAAAGCAGGAATTCGACGGTTATGATCCTGTAAAAGCAGAGGAATACCTCCTGCGGGCTATTAGCATGAATGAGGAACTCGGAACGAAAAATTACTTATATGAATTTCATAAAACCATAGCAGAGTTATACAAACAATTAGAACGTTGGAAAGATTGTCAGTACCATTTCGAGAAATACCATGAATTAGAAAAAGAAGTCCAAAGCGAGGAAGCACATAAGCAAGCCGGACTCATGGAGCAACGTAGGCAAGCCGCCGAGCGCGAAAAAGAAATTGAAATAGAGCGCACACGCGCCATCGCAGAGAAGCGCATCCTGAACAATATCCTTCCCGAAGAAATAACTCAACGCCTGATAAAAGGTGAAAATCCCATAGCGGATACCTACGATTGTGTTTCAGTTCTCTTCATGGATATTGTTGATTTTACAAAACTCTCGACAACTATTTCCGCGCAGCAACTTGTATATTTACTCAATGCCATCTTCTCTTCTGCAGATGCTGTGATGCGCGAGTTCGGCTTGGAGAAAATCAAAACCATCGGTGATGCCTACATGGCAGTTGCCGGCGCACCGATTGTGCAAGAAGACCATGCCCAAAGAGCCGCAAACGCCGCACTCAAACTGCTTGATGTCATGCAAAACTTAGTGGTAAGTTTTCCTCCTGAATATGGTGATAGAAGTTGGATAGAGAGTATTCCCGAAATAGAAGTGCGCATTGGTCTGCATTGCGGTCCGGTTGCGGCGGGTGTTGTTGGCGAGAACAAGTTTCTTTATGATTTATGGGGCGATGCCGTGAACACCGCAAGCAGAATGGAAAGTCACGGTGAAGCGGGGAAAATCCATGTGTCGGAAGAATTTAAACATGCCGTAGAGACGGTGCATGCCCCGTCTCTACGGTTTATCCCGCGTGGTGAAATTGACATCAAAGGCAAAGGCATAATGAAGACCTATTTCTTGGAGAAAGAATAATTTCTATAAATTTGACAATGTACATTAAGGTATAATCCAATGACAGCCGAAGAACTCAATAAAACAGCCGACGAACATTTCCAACATGGGTGCTACGAAGAAGCCGAATCTGCTGCCGTCGCCGCCCTAAATGTCGCCCGGCTATCAGGAAACTCATTGCAAGCCGGAAGGGCTGCTGTGTTTATAGGCAATATCGCCCAACGACACGGAGAATATTTGAAAGCTCTCGAGCAGTATCAATTGGCGCACGAATCATTTGAAGTCATAGGCGACTCCGGTAGAATTGCCATTACCCTCGGCAATATCGGACGCGCTTACCGCAACCTCTCGGACTATACAACTGCGGCAGAATATTACCGCAAGGCACTCGCATTGGACGAAGAACTCGGAAATTGGCGTGGTGTGGCTGATCACACGGGCAATCTTGGCAACCTTTTTCTCCTCATGTCCGACTATCCGAACGCGCTGGTATATTACCAAAAAGCCCTCTCATTGGCTGAACAAACCGGCAATGCCGCTGCTATCGCTATTCACACAGGCAATCTCGGCAATATCTTCCTACTGTTTGCAGATTACCCAAATGCTTTGTCTTTGTTCCATAAATCCCTCGCCCTTGCGGAAGCGTCCAATAATATGTCAGACACCGCTACGCAATTAGGTAACATCGGGAATATCTATCTTGCCATGAAGGAGTATAACATCGCCCTCGACTACTACCACAAGGCACTTATGACAAAAGAGCAACTCGGCGACAAAGTGGGAGCAGCATCCTTAACCGGTAATATAGCTGCCGTGCATTTTTATCTTCATGACTATACAATGTCATTGCAATATTATAAGCGTGCTCTCGGCATTCACAATGAGCTTGGGAACAAGGCAGGAGTCGCCGATGTGTATGTCAATATCGGGAGCAACTGCAAAATGATGGGCGACCATGCGGGTGCAATGGATTATTGCAACAAGGCATTAGAACTCTATACCGAGGTCAACAATATCGCTGGAATAGCCAACTGCACACAGAATATAGCCGGATTGTATTCGGACGACGACAATGCCGAATATGATCCTGTCCTTGCCGAACGATATTTTCTGCGAGCAAAGGAACTCTTCGAAGAGCTTGGTGCCAAAAAAGAACTTTACGAAACGCACTATTGTCTGGCAGTCCTCTTTCAGCTAACCCGCAACTGGGAAAAAGCATTCACCCATCATCAACTCTTTTATGCTCTTGAAAAAGAGGTATTAAACGAAGAAACAAAAAAACAAGCCGAGCGACTGAACTACGAACGCAAAACGGCAGAACGTGAAAAACAGGCGGCTATTGAGCGCACACGGCTCGAAGCGACCGAACAATTGCTTCACAATGTGCTGCCGCCGGAAATTGCCGGCAGGATACTGGGGGGTACAAAGCTCATCGCCGATAAACTCGATACCGTTTCGGTACTTTTCGCCGATATTGTCGAATTTACCTCATTATCACAAGACATTTCTCCCGAGGAACTCGTGAAGGGGCTTAACGCAATTTTCACGATTTTCGACGAATTAGCCGAAAAGTATGGCTTAGAAAAAATTAAAACAATGGGCGACGCCTATATGGTGGTAAGCGGAGCACCCATACCACGCTCTGACCATGCACAGGCTTTGGCTATTATGGCATTCGACATGATGGAAGCCGTCAGCCGCTTTAACCCCTTCCTGACCGGCAAGCCGCTTCGCTTGCGTATAGGCATACATAGCGGCGAGGTCGTGGCGGGTGTAATCGGTAAGAATAAATACACATATGACCTTTGGGGCGATGCCGTAAACACTGCAAGTAGAATGGAATCTCACAGCGAAGCAGGGAAAATTCATTGTACGGAAGATTTTGTAAGAGAATTAAGAATGAGGAATGAAGAATTAAGAATGAAGGACAAAGAATTAACTGGCGACAATTCTCAATTCATATTCGTTCCGCGTGGTGAAATCGAAATCAAAGGAAAAGGAACGATGAAGACCTATTTTTTGGAGAAGGCGGATTAATAAAAAAAGAGATTTATACCATGATTATAGCGATTGTATAGATTTTAGTGATTGATTTTTTTTGATGTGTATGTATTCGGGACATAAGATTAGACTTCAGAACTAATATTGTGTGAGTATATAGTTACATATCAATGAAGTACATACAACACGAAAGGTTAAAAAATACTACCACTGATTGGGAACATATTCGGGGTATGTATAATTGTGGTAATATCGAAAGTGCTAACACCCGGGTTTTTTGGCATAAGCTCGCTAAAATGCCTGATAGTTGTGTTTCATTTCCGTATAAACACTCGGCGGGGAGAGGCGATGAAATGCAAAGCGGTGACACAGATTGGATACTGTGCCACCGCTTAATGGTCTTCATAAAAATCCGGAAGCGAAAAAGCCATGCCGCCGGAAGAATATTACTCGGCTTCTAAGGTGATTGTTGCCGAGTTGTTTACCACGGGCTCACCCGACTTTGATTTATAACCGGACATCGCAGCACTTGCTGTGAAAGAAACGGTCTTTCTCGCCTTCCCGTCAGGAGCTTTAGTTATGCTGATGCTACCATCTACTACAGGGGTGACATCAACAGCGGCACCGATGAGCGGATGCCCCTCGGAATCCTGCACAGTGATTGTAATAACGATTTGCATGGGTGTACCACCTGGAACTTCTACCATGGTTTTTTCTCCCGAAATTGAATACATAAACACAGTTAGCTGCAACTTACGGTTTTTTTCCTGTATAGAGCATAGAAATTGTATTTTTGTGCATAAAAATATTGTTATCATTTCATACATTTTTATGAATTTCAATAACTTACTGTATGGTTGGGCAAGAAGTGGCGAACAAAACCACGATACTGACACACAAGCCACATTCAAACTTCTTGACATGATGAAAAACTTAACAGTAAGTTCCACTCCCGATTCATTGGGTGACAAATCATGGATAGAGAATATTCCCGAAATAGAAGTGCGCATTGGTCTGCATTGTGGTCCGGCAGCAGCAGGTGTGTCGGCGAGAACAAGTTCCTCTATGATTTATGGGGCGATGCTGTGAACACAGCAAGCCGGATGGAAAGTCATGGCGCAGCAGGAAAAATCCATGTGTCGGAAGAATTTAAACATGCCGTAGAGACGGTGCACGCACCGTCTCTACGGTTTATTCCGCGTGGTGAAATGGAAATAAAAGGCAAAGGAAAAATGAAAACCTATTTTTTGGAGAAAGTACAATAATGAATGATATCCGGGAACTTCTTGTCCTTTCAGAAATAGCATTAAATAATGCAAGAGACAATCATGATAATGTACGGTATGAAGATGCAGAAAAAGAAGCCCTTAACGTGATACAAATGTTAGAGCCGTACACTCATAGAAATGATTTAGGGCATGAAAAGGATAATAATTCCGTACTTTATAAAGTGTTTGGTGCAATTGCTCATGCCTATAACCGACTTAATTCACTGGAACTTTCCCGCCATAATTTTCATCAATCCCTTGTCTATGCCCAAGCAGGAATCGAAATATCCGAGCGTATAGGTAATACTTTGCGGTTAGTTCATTTATATATTAATATGGGTGATGCCTATCTACACAAATCTGAGTACAATCTTGCTCTTGATAATTATCGCATAGCATTAGAAAAAAACGAAATTATTCATAATAAAGAATTATTGGCAAAAATAACAGGTCAAATGGGAATTGCCTATAAAGAATTAACGGACTATACGACAGCATTAGAATATTTTCATCGGGCTCTGATATTACATGAAGAATTGGATAACAAGAGTGGAGTTGCCGGTAATACAATGAATATAGGAGTAGTGCATCAGGTATTTGGTGAGCATGAGCGTGCTCTCGAATGTTTTCTTCGTGCTTTATCCATTTTTGAAATGATCCAAGATAAGGTTTCCATTGCTTTTGCTCTCAGCAGTATAGGTGGAGTGTATTTTCGTCTTAAAGAATTTGAGCATGCTTTAGAGTTATATCAACGGGCATTAGCATTACAATTAGAACTTGGTGAAAAACGCGATGCTCTTGTCGCTCGCGGAAATATCGGACATGTTTATAAAAATATAGGCGAATATGATAAGGCATATGAGTATTTAATACAAGCATATCATGATTCTGTGGAGATTAGTGCTATCTATCCACAATTACATTGGCTCAATGGTTTGGGTGATTTATTGTCTGATAAAGCATATCATGGATATTCACCGAAAAAAGCCGAAGAATATCTTTTACAAGCAGTGGAAATAAGCATCCTTCATGGTATTAAAAATATTACCCTAACTGCCTATGAGTCCCTTGAAACATTATATTCACAAATTGAAGATTGGCAAAAAGCATATGAGGCACGCAAATTCTTCGACACAATAAAAGAGCAAATCAATATAGAAGGTGCCCAACGAAAAGCCGAACAAAGAGAAAATGAACGGAAAATAGCCGAACAAGAAAAAAGATTAGCAATTGAGCGAGCTGCCAGTCAAGCTCGTATTGAAGAACAAGAGAAATTACTGCATAATGTTTTGCCCCCGACAATCGCTGAGCGTTTATTGAAAAAAGAAACATTTATAGCAGACAGTTATCCTTCGGTAAGTGTGTTATTTATGGATTTAGTAAATTTTACACGTATAGCAAGTATAGTGCCACCAAAACATTTAATTTATGTGCTCAACACGATATTTAGTACCGCAGATAATATAATGGAGCAGTATGGTTTAGAGAAGATAAAAACGATAGGCGATGCCTATATGGCAGTGTCGGGAGCCCCCATTGTTCAAGACGATCATGCACTCCGCGCTGCTGCTGCGAGCATAGCATTATTAGATCGAATGAATACTTTACACATAAGCATACCTTCTGATCTTGGCGATATATCCTGGATAGAAGCGATAGGCGAAATAGGTGTGCGGATAGGTATTCACAGCGGAGAAGCGATAGGTGGAGTTATCGGTGACAAGAAATTTAGTTTTGATTTATGGGGCGATGCAGTGAACACCGCAAGCAGAATGGAATCACATGGCGAAGTAGGAAAAATCCATTGTAGCGCAGATTTTATGCGTGCCGTAGCGACAGGTCACGACCTGTCGCTACGGTTTATTCCGCGTGGTGAAATGGAAATCAAAGGCAAAGGGAAGATGAAAACATATTTTTTGGAGAAAGTGTCTGCACCATGATTTTTAGGATTAAAGGATTTTCAGGATTGACAAAATAAATATAAAATCAAAGAAACAGATAAACACACTATGACGATAGAACAGCTTAGAATTAAAATAGAAGAACTTGAAGCATTACTCAATTCGGGTAAAGATTTTGAAGAAGTAGAAAAAAAATCAAGAGAGCTACTTCTTGATGATACTCTTGCGAATGAATCAGAACTTCACTGCCGTACCCTGTTTGCTCTCTCAGAATCGCTATGGCGGCGTAATATGGCAAAGAATGCTTTGTCATATGCACTTACAGCTCTTTCTCTTGCCGAACAAGGACAGGAAAAAGGCTTACAAGCGAATGTACTTGCCAATCTCGGTTTTATATATAAAAGACTATCTGATTATTCGAGTGCATTGGAATATTATAAGCAAGCACTTACACTCCGTGAAGAACTTGATAATAAATATGCTATGGCAAACATTATAAGCAATATTGGGATTGTGTATATGCATCTTGCGAAATATATCGATGGTTTGGAGTATTTGGCAAAGGCACTTGCTCTCCATGAAGAACATGGTAACAAAAATGGTGTGGCAAACAATACTTGTAACGTTGGGATTGTGTATGCGAATCTTTCTGATTATCCACGAGCTTTGGAGTATTATGCTAAATCACTTGTGCTCCATGAAGAGCTCGGTAATAAACAAGGTATAGCAAATGTTAACGGCAATATGGCAAATGTGTATGCGAATCTTTCTGATTATCCGCGAGCTTTGGAATATTATTACAAGGCGCTTGCACTTGATGAAGAACTCGATAATAAGCACGGCGTGGCAATAAATATCGGCAACATCGGGAATGTGTATATGGATCTTTTGGACTATACAAACGCAAAGGAGTATTATAGCCGTGCGCTTGCACTATGTGAGGAACTTGGCTATAATGCAGGTGTAGCGGGTTGGATGAGTACTATCGGGAAAGTGTATGCTTCTGAACAGTATGAGGGCTATGACCCGGAGAAAGCAGAAGAGTTTCTATTGAATGCATTGTCAATTTTCAAAGAACTCAGCATAAAGAAAGAACTGTATGCATGTCATAAATACCTTGCTGACCTTTATGAACAACAGGAACGCTGGGAAGACTTTGCTGTTCATTACAAAAAATTCCATGAGCTTTATCTTGAAGTTCAAAGCGAGGAAGCAGTCAAAGAAGCGCAGCTTATGGAACATCGTCGTAAGATAGAAGAAGCAGAGCGGGACCGCCAAATCAAACTCGCCCGATTTCAGGAGCAGGAGAAAATCCTCGATAATATCTTGCCCTCCCAAATCACCGAACGCTTGATCAAAGGCGAACAACCCATTGCCGACAAAGTAGAAAATGTTTCGGTCTTTTTCTCTGATATAGTGGGATTTACGACGCTTTCGCAGAAGATGTCGGCAAAGGAATTAGTGTCTGGGTTGAATGAATTATTCATTCAATATGATATCCTCGCCAAAAAGCACGGACTCGAAAAAATCAAGACTATAGGTGATGCCTACATGGCAGTCTGTGGCGTGCCGTTATTCATGGAAAATCATGCCGAGAGAACGGCTGCATTTGCATTGGAAATTCAAGATTTATTTAAAAATAGAATCACAATAGCCGGACAGACAGTCAATGTACGCATCGGCTTACACTGCGGCGAAGTAGTGGCAGGAGTAATCGGTGAACAGAAATTTGCTTATGATTTATGGGGCGATGCCGTGAACACGGCAAGCAGAATGGAAAGCCACGGCGAAGCAGGTAAAATCCATGTGTCGGAAGAATTTGTAAGAGAATTAGGAATGAGGAATGAAGAATTAGGAATGAAGGACAAAGAATTAACAGGCGACAATTCTCAATTCGTAATTATTAATTCTCAATTCATATTCGTTCCGCGTGGTGAAATGGAAATAAAAGGCAAAGGAACAATGAGAACATATTTTTTGGAGAAAGCATGACAATAGAACAAATACAACAGAATATTAATGAAGTAGAACAAAATCTACATGCTCATAATTATGCTGAAGCAGAGGTGCAAGCCCAAAGTTTATTGAATGAGGCAATGATAGAAGAAAATTCTGAATTGCAAGCTCAGCTTTTATTTATTATTGGTGATTCTTTACTCCGCCGTGGATTATCGAAAGATGCATTGCCTTATTTCGAGAAAACAGCAAGAATTGCAGAAAATAACGCAATAAAGTCTCTACAATTGAAAGTCTTTGGATCTTTAGGTATTGTCTATGAAACGCTTGCCGATTTTGCACAATGTATGGAATATTATGAAAAAGCTCTTGAACTTTCTCAAGAAATAGATGATAAGAGAAGTACAGCAAAAAATTACCTTAATATTGGAATTGTTCATTATACACTTGGTAATTATATAAAATCATTGGAATATTTTCACAAAGCACTCGACATAAATGAAAAACTTCATAATAACCAAGGAATTATGAGTGCATTGGTGAATATTGGAAGTCTATATGCTCGGCTCAATGATTACCCCAAAGCATTAGAGTATTATGATCGTGGCATTGTGCTTAATGAAATGGTAGGTAATACAATGGGTGTTGCTATTTTATTGACCAATATGGGAAATGTGTATAAAAATATGACATATTTTTCGCAGGCTTTGGAGTGTCTCAATAAAGCATTAATATTATGTGAACAAATTGATAATAAAGAAGGTCTCTCAATTATATTCGATAGCATGGGTATGATTTACGCAGATCAAAGTCAATATTCACAAGCTCTTTCCTATTTTGAAAAATCGTTAGCCATTAATGAAGAACTAGGTGATCACGTTGCTATTGCGGCATCTTTTGGAAATATCGCGCGATTAATGACAAATGTTGATTATGAGGGGTACAGTAAAGAAAAGGCGGAATATTATTATGAAAAAGCACTTGCTCTTAGCAATGAACTTAAACTCCAAGATCATCTTTGTTTTCTTCATAATTCTATTGCAGAGTTCTATAAACATGAAAAAGAGTGGGAGAAATATTCATATCACATAGAACAATATCATTCTTTAGAAAAAGAAGTCCAAAGTCTTGAGGTAAAGAAGCAAGCGGATCGTTTTGATTTACTTCGTCAAATTATGGAGAAAGAGAAAGCCCGTGCGATAGCGGAACGCGACGGAGAGATACAGCGTTTGAAGGCTGAGGAATTAGCACGCAATATAGCATTGATGAAAAAAGAGCTTGAAGAATTGATAGAACGTTTGGTACGAAAGAGTCAATTTATTCGGAGCATATCGGGTAAATTAGAATATGCTATGAGTTTGACTAATGGCGAGAGTCGTCGCGCGGTATATAGTGTGATAGAATTATTGGATGAGCGTGTAGGCGATGAAGAAGACCGCATAGTTGTATTGCTTCAATTGCGTGCGGTGTATGGAGAATTTATGTCGCGATTGGAGTCTATGTATAAAGAATTAAATGACGGAGAAATAAAGACATGTGCATTGATGATGATGCAATTGAGTACATCGAAGATAGCGATTACGTTGGGTGTCTCGGAGCGGACGGTTGAAAAATACCGTTCGACAATTCGTAAGAAACTCGGCATAGCTGCTCATGGCAATATAGTATCATTCCTTCAACAATTTCTGGAAGAATGATTTAATGTTATGTCGTTTGATAAAAAATATATGGCAGAACTTTAGTGTACAACAATTTGTAAGAACGATAGTATAAAAAGAAGAGTTGAGAAAATGTGTAAATAATACATAACTAAACCTGATACCCTACAATCATTAAATATGTAGTAGGGATAATAAAAAGCGAAAATAAATAAATAAACACACTATGACGATAGAACAGCTTAGAATTAACATAGAAGAACTTGAAGCATTACTCAATTCGGGTAAAGATTTTGAAGAAGTAGAAAAAAAAGCACGTGAGCTACTTCTTGATGACACTCTTGCAAATGAATCAGATCTTCACTGTCGCACTCTGCTTGCTCTCTCTCAATCCCTGTGGTGGCGTGGCATGGCAAAAGATTCATTGCCGTATGCCGAAGAAGTTCTTACCCTTGCCTTACAAATAAAAAGCAAAGAACTACAAGCCAAGTCACTCAGCAATATCGGGAATGTGTATCGGCTTTTCTCTGATTACTCCAAAGCCTTAGAGTATCACCGTCAAGCTCTTATTTTAGATGAAGAATTGAATGATAAAAAAGGAGTTGCAAGTAATCTTGGCAGCCTTGGTAATCTATGCTGGCATTTATCTGACTTTCATCGAGCTTTGAACTATCATCGCGAAGCGCTGATTTTAAATGAGCAACTGGATGATAAAGGCAAAATACTTGGTAATCTTATTAATATTGGTCTTGTATATAGTGCTCTATCGGACTATGAGAGTGCTTTGAATTATTATCGTCAAGCCCTTGTTATACATGAAAAATTTGGTCAAAAAATTCATTTAGCTTTTTTAGTTGTTAACATTGGTGATGCCTATAGTGCTTTATCGGACTATAGGAATGCTTTGAATTATTATCGCCAAGGTCTTGTATTAAATCAAGAGCTTGGAATGCACAGTAATGTAGCTGTAGCACTTGATAGTATTGGAGGAATCTATAGAAATTTATCAGAGTATATTCAAGCCTTAGAGTATTATCGTCAAGCCCTTGACTTGAATGAAAAACTTGATAGGAAAAGCGGGATAGCTAATAATCTTGGCAATATTGGTAATGTATATGATGATTTATCGGACTATGAGCGAGCTTTGAGTTATTATCGTCAAGCCCTTGACTTGAATGAAAAACTTGATAGGAAAAGTACAATAGCGATTAATCTTGGCAATATTGGTAATGTGTATCGCGAATTATCAGATTATCGCCAAGCTCTTAACTATTATCGCCGAGCCCTTGCTTTGAATGAAGAACTTGGCATACGAAGCAGTGTAGCGGTGAATCTTGATAATATGGGCATTGTCTATTTTAATCTATCAGACTATACCGGCGCCTATAATTATTTTCAACAAGCCCTTGCTTTAAATAAGGAACTTGGCATAAAGAATAATGCTGCGATTAATATAGGTAATATTGGTATCATATATACAAAAATAGATTTTGTAAAATATAATCCGGTTATGGCACAAACATATTTGTTGGAAGCTATTGCAGAAATAAATGAATCGGGGACAAAACAATACCTTTACCAGTTTTATAAAGCTCTATCTGTTCTCTGTAAACAGGAATGTCGTTGGGAGGAATATGCAGAATATATAGAACAATATCATTCTTTAGAAAAAGAAGTCCAAAGTCTTGAGGTAAAGAAGCAAGCGGATCGTTTTGATTTACTTCGTCAAATTATGGAGAAAGAGAAAGCCCGTGCGATAGCGGAACGCGACGGAGAGATACAGCGTTTGAAGGCTGAGGAATTAGCACGCAATATAGCATTGATGAAAAAAGAGCTTGAAGAATTGATAGAACGTTTGGTACGAAAGAGTCAATTTATTCGGAGCATATCGGGTAAATTAGAATATGCTATGAGTTTGACTAATGGCGAGAGTCGTCGCGCGGTATATAGTGTGATAGAATTATTGGATGAGCGTGTAGGCGATGAAGAAGATCGCATAGTTGTATTGCTTCAATTGCGTGCGGTGTATGGAGAGTTTATGTCGCGACTGGAGTCTATGTATAAAGAATTAAATGACGGAGAAATAAAGACATGTGCATTGATGATGATGCAATTGAGTACATCGAAGATAGCGATTACGTTGGGTGTCTCGGAGCGGACGATAGAGAAATACCGTTCGACAATTCGTAAGAAACTCGGCATAGCTGCTCATGGCAATATAGTATCATTCCTTCAACAATTTCTGGAAGAATATTAAATACTCCCTTTTAGAGTATGATTGAATCTGAATAATGATAAATGCCGTAAACACAAGACAATGAAGCTTGATAATGACAAGCCAAACATGAACCTCTCGGCAAATCATGAAAAAATTACGCCCCGAAGAAAAATCATTGTTGTTACACTTGATTCTGTCTCCATGTTGTTCAGCAATATCGTTGATACTACCGTTCTGTCTTCAAATATTTCAGAATAAAAATTCATACATTCACTGATTGTCATTGTCAAATGAGCAGATGATGTCACGGGACAGTTCGGCATTGAAATAATCAAAACTATATACATATCAAGAACATATCAATGATATATCCGCCTTGCTACGTAATTATTACGTAGTCACCATTGCTACATACGCTTTGTAATTTTGCGATTATTCAACAGGTATCAAGCAGATATCTAATGTACAGATATTTATCAAAGGAAAAAATTTATGTCAAAGTACGGTTCAAACAAAATGTACTACGGCACCATAGTTGCAGGTGCGGCACTTAGTCTTGCAATTGCTTTGTTTTCGGGTTGTTCTGATTCCTTGAGTTCCGAGTCAGCATCTCCGAAACTTGGAGATATGAACGAGGAAAAAGCCGATAGAAAAAGCCGGACTATTCAAATCAACGGAACTAACACCGCTCTGATTACAACAATTAATGGGTATTCATTTTCGGTACAATCATCGCCTGCTCGTGTGGAAGTATTGAGCGGCAACGCAAAAGTCGCAACCTTTACCGATAAGTGTTATACTGTATCAATGGCCGGACCGTCGAGAACATTCACAGAAGTCAATAGCGTGTCGGGCAGCACCAATATGACGACATATTCCGTGACACATGGCACTTGGGTGCGCAAACTAACTGCACCATTTAGCATCGCAGTCTATAACAGCAACACGATGGCGCAAAAAGAAGTATTGAAACAATGGCTATACGATGCTATAATAGCCAATCAAAACGGGGTACCGGATGTGCTGGAAACTGCAATGCAATATATCGCGGGTGCGTCGGCTCAAACCGGAATATTCAACAATAAGTCAGTTCAAATGTATGGAGATGCGACATATTCATCGGGCGGTGATTACAATGATTATTTTCAAGTAACTATCAATTATACCAATCCCTGGACAAAAACAGACGCTCCCGAAGCCAATGAAGCATTATCGCTGGATTGTTCAGGCTATATGCGCATGATTTGGGGGGCGCGGAGCAATTCGTCCGGTTCATACACTGATGGGCAGATTCCACTTTCGATTGATAAAAACGGTTCATGGGATAATTCTAATAATACCATGACGCGCACATCATACGCCATGTATGCCAATTCCCCCGGCGAAGTGATTATTGCGCACACGGGAGCAACAGCTATGAATCAGGTGAGTAAGCTCAATATCGGCGATCTTGTATTTTTCGATGATAATATTGGTACGTCTGCATCGAAGATAAACCACGTCGGTATGTATATTGGGCAATGGACTCAACCGGGTACAGCCACATCCTATGCCCGATTTATTTCAAGCCGCACATCCATCAACGGACCGACCATGGGCGACTATAAAGGTGCTTCGCTACTCAATTATTCCACTACATCAAAATACACAAAAACCTTCTGTGCGGCAAGGCGATTGTGATAGCTGTACTGCAAAGCGAAATAGCGTGGGAAAAATTTCCAAAAGGTAAAGAATCGTGGAAACCTACACACCGTGTAAATCATAAAGCAGACACCAATAATTGCAGCTTAGTTTTTCATTGTTTCTAAGGCAAATTCTTCTGCTAAAGTGTGTAAATTTGTTGCATTGGTATTACTTAAAATAATGATTGTGATATTATTATCCATGATATGAATCCAATAGGCATTTGCACCCCAAATTGACCCTTGTCTATTAGCGACTTTATAAGTCTTTTTACCGAATTTTTGCTGACTTACCCATAAACCATAAGCAACATTATAAAGTGCAGGATAGGGAGTCATCATAAGATCAACAGTACTTTTTTGTAGAATTCTTGAGGAAAAAAGGGCTTTATCTAAGCGGAAAATATCATCAACAGTTGAATACATTGCTCCCGCGGAAAAATAATTTTCAATATACATGGGGGCATCTCGATAAAAAATCTTCGTACTGTCATCAATATAATATGTTGATGCTAAACCATTGATAATATCTTTGTGATATAGCATGGCGGTATGTTGCAACTGAAGAGGTTGCACGATGATAGAGTGTAGATTTTCTGAAAAAGATTTTCCTGTTACTTTTTCGATGATTCTTCCAAGGATAATATAATCCGCATTATTGTACCGAAATTGGCTACCCGGTTCATAGTCTAATGTACCGCTACAATAACGACGAATAAATTCATCAACAGAGTAAGGTGATTGATATACGGCTATTCCGTTTGATCCCTCGCAATGCGTAATACCGGAGCTATGAGTCAATAAATGGTGAAGTGTGACACGCTCTTTTCCCTCACCCGAATATTCCGGATAATATTTCCCAATAGTTTGATGAAGATCAAGCACACCTTTTTCATAAAGATGTAAGATGATGAGTGAGGTAAATACTTTTGTCACAGATGCTACCTTGAAGAGGGATTGAGAATTGATGCTCGTTCCCTCTTCTCTGTTTGATAAACCGACACCTGATTTATACAGAACTGATCCGTTTTGCGCGATTAATACTGCCCCGTTAAAATTATTGTTTTTATAGTATTTCTGTATAATTTCTTCATAATTATGCGCATATACAATGGGAGACAATGAAAAACAATTCCAAAGTATATACAGAATAAATATGTATCGCATTATAATAGAAAAAAAATGGATTAAGAAAAAATAGTCGTTCAGACTTTATATAGATTACTGTGGGGTCATCATTTTTATATCCGTAAATGTTCCATGTATATTGGTGAATGTTATTTGGTACAGATAAGGAGCAACCGGTAATCCAAGATTGTCCATTGTGAATGAGACGGTATGGTCGCCTTCCGATAATTGATTGTCATGCAGAACCAAGAGTTTTTTCCCATTGAGATCAAAAAGCTCAATAACTACTCTGCCCGATTGATGCAATGTCAAAGGAATAGAAATATCTTTATGATAGGGATTTGGGTAGTTCTGACCTAAGGAAAAATATTTTGCATTTTCTTTTTCTATATGCCCCACGCCGAGAGTACCTTCTCCTTGCACAGCAATTTCCATATATGACTCATACTCGCCTGTTGTTTCATTGCGTGTCAGGGTAGCTAATTGTACTGTGTATCCGTCAGAGAAAATATTATCACTGCTGAATGTTAGTGGGTCATTACCTTTGGTGTAGATATCTTTATGAGCAGTAAACAGCGTATTTTTTTGTTCTATATCAAATGTTAATTGTGATACAGCAGAATATGATGAACTTACATAGACTTGAAAGTGTATATGAGTTATGCGTCCATTATACCATCCCGGGAAGATGGTTTTGAAGGTAACTTCACCTTGTGCATCAGTAATTTGATAGCCTCTGAGGAATGTTGAACTTGCATCTCCGGGATTATTGTTTGTATTGTAGCCCGAATAGACGCCATCTTTGTTGCAATGCCATATATTAACACGCACATTGGACATTGGTTGGCAATTTGTCACACCTAAGACTTTGAGTCTGAGGTTCAAAGGGACACCTTGTTGTGATTCTCGTATGTCCTGACGCAAGTAAAAAGTATTTGCAGTGAGATCCAATGGAAAAGGACCTGCGGTTTCACTCGGGATGAGAGTGCAATCAGCCGCAATTGTTTTTGTTATCGTACCATCCATAGCTAAGGATGGTAATGGCATAAACGACGCTGCACCCAGCAGACCCGTCGCCTTCATGAAGTTTCTTCTTGTATTGTTCATAGAATTTATAGATGATGAGACATTCATATTCAGTAATACAAAATACGGAAATTTGTTGCAGATACTCTTATTTTCAGTACATTGCAGGTATTGTAATGAAGTGAAGCGCACAAAAGTATATGATAGCAAATACATAATATGATAGATGAATCAGACATAGAGTGTGTCGTGACAGGAATTGATGGGAAGTTCGATAGAACAACGCTTGTGTCTTTACTGGACAAAGCAGAGAAGAGTATTGAGCAGGGTTATGCCATAAAGTCAAAAGAATCATTGCTTTTTGTCTTGAAAAAATCTACGGATATTGATTTTCATGAAGGAATTGTCCGCGCATTGACCGGATTGGGTAAGGCATCTCTTGTCTTGTCAATATTCGAGGAAGCACTTGACTATCTTGCGCAAGCGGAAACAATAGTGTTGCGCCATTTTCCTTCTTCAACTTTCCATGGCGATATACTTTCTCACAAAGCTGTTGTTCATAAACAACGTGGTGAATATGATGATGCATTGGCATTAAACCATAAAGCGCTGAATATATTTGTTAAAAATGGGGATAGAAAACGTGAAGCTCGCACTATTGGTAATATTGCCAATATTTATGTGAAGTTGGGAGAATTTGCTAGAGCAATGGAATATTATCAGCCCTCACTCAGAATTTATGAGGAGTTGAAAGATTTATTTGCCATAGCTCGAACTTTAAACAATATGGGAAATATTTTTAAAAACCAATCTCTTTATAACGAAGCTTTGGAATATTATGGGCGTGCACTTACAATAAATACCGAGAATAACTATTGGTCAAATACTGCACAAAATTATAATAATATTGGTAATGTACATCGCGTAAGAGGTGACTTTGAAATGGCAAAATATTATTATAAAAAATCAATAGAAGTGAGTACAAAACTTGCCAGTCAAGAAGTAATTGCGCAGAATTTAGAAAATTTAGGCAATGCACATTATGGACTTGCCGAATATTCTCTTGCTTTGGAATGTTATCAGAAAGCATTAGAAATACGTAATGTTATCGGCACCGAGCAAAGAGGGTCATTGTATTTGCATCTGGGGAATTTGCATCAAGCTTTAGATGATTATGATACGGCATTCTATTATTATCATCTTGCTTTGGACGATTATAGAAAATTTAAGCGTAAAAGTTCGGTCGGTGATGCGCTTGCCAATATCGGTGCTTTGTATAGTTTGACCGGACAATATGATATGGCATTGGATTATTTGCATCAAGCATTAGAATCACATATCAATTCGGGCAAAAAAATAGGTATATCAAATGTTTTTTTGAATATAAGCAATATCTACAGATTGCAGGAAATGTATGAGCAAGCATTTGAGACATTGCAATTGGCTGAACCAATTATCCATGAAGCCGGGTCGGTTTATTCTCGAGCAATGTTCCTATATATTAAAGCGCAGTTATTGGCAAAAAAAGAATATGATAATGCCAATACTGAAATTGCTGAACAATTATTTAATGAAGCTCTTGTTTTATTTGCTACAACATATTCCAAAAAAGAGCAATACGAAGTGAGTTGTGGTCTGGCAACTCTTTACAAAGAGCAAGGACGATGGAAAGAAGCCGGAGAACTTTTTGAACAATGCTTGGAATTGCAGCGCACGGTTTTTTCTGAAAAAAGTCAAAAAGACCTTACTTTGTTCGATTTAAAACAGAAAGTTATTCTTGCGGAACAAGAAAAAAAAATAGCTGAACATGAAGCAGAAATATATCGTTTGCGGAGTGTTGAACTTTTGCAAAAAAACGCGCTTGTTCAAAAAGAATTAGAAGCAACGATTGAAATCATTGTTCAAAAAAACTCTTTAATCAAAAAAATTAATGACACAATAACCGATGCTGTCCATCTCTCGCCTCAACACAGTCGCCAAACATTGTACGATTTATTGGATTCTTTGGAAGCACCGCACTTAGCAGAGACCGAGCGCAGCCGTCTTCAAGCCCAAATTAAAACTGCCTACAGTAATTTTATTCAAAAATTAGAAGCGGATTATCCTTCCCTTTCGGAGACTGAACTGAAGGTGTGTACTTTATTGTCCATGGGTTTGTCATCATCAAAAATTGCCATAACCTTTGGTTTGTCGCAAAGAACCATAGAAAAGCACCGTGAGCATATTCGTAAAAAAATCGGCTTACAAGAACAAAGCCTGACCGCGTTTCTTCAACGGTATGCTGTGGACTGAGAAGTTAGTTTTGCCACTACGTAGGTTTTACGTACCCCGCTGTATAGAAATGAATGGTACTTTTGTACTTAATAATATGAGTGTAGTATTTTCCCTTTTTTCTTTTTACAATTTTACAGGAGGTAGTTCAATGAAACTACGGTGTCTCTTTGCAGTATGTGTGATGATTGCAGCACACACGATGTATGCACAGCAATCCGCCCAATTTGTGGCAGATGTCAAAAATGCTCATGGCTTGGAACATGTTCAATCCATAACACTTAACGGTGTTATGACTCAATTCGACAAAACGACGATTGTGTCGTATTTATGCAGAAATGATAATCATGCACTTATCACGATGCGTACGCCCGAGACAGGTCTTGACCAAATGTCCTATAAAGGCAATGATGGTTGGATAACAAGCGAAATGGCTGGTGGAGGCAATAAAATGCCTCTTCGTTCTATGGATTTGATTACTACTCGTGAGGCAGCAACGATGATGGGATTGATGACTCGCTTGGAAAAAGCTGCGTCGTTTACCATAGGAAATCGCCTAACAGAAAATGGTAAAACATTGATTCGCGTGCTTGCTCATATTGCCGACAATGATGATAGAGTTCTCTATTATGATGCGGAAACCATGTACCTTGTGCGTGAAGTGCGGAAAGAAATCAATCAAGGTTCGCTTGATGTTGTGGTAGAATATAGTGATTATCGCCGTGTCAATGGCGTGGCATTACCTCATCGTATCGAAAAGAAAATAGGTAATGATATCATTGCTGTGTATGTGTTCGATACAGCCAAAATCAATATGCCGATGGCGGATTTTATTTTTGATAATGGTGTTAAACAATAATTATATTTTCCCACAATATTTCTGAATAATCATGAAAACATTATATTCTTTTTTGATAAGTCTATTTATATTATGCAGCATGACTGCATCGGCTCAACTTTCTACCAAAGGTACAGACTTTTGGTTAGGATTTAGTGAAAATCTCGTTAGTCCTACGATTACTGTTTTTATTACTTCTGATGTTGCTACGACGGGTACTGTTTCTATACCAATGGGAACATTCTCACAAAACTTTACAATTGCTGCCAACTCTTCTACATCAGTTGTTATTCCCTTAAATCAAGGATATAACACCGGTTCCGAAACAATTAGAAATATGGGGATACGTGTTATTGCTAATAATCCTGTTTCTGTTTATGGGCTTAATGCAGGATCCGCTTCCAGTGATGCAACCGGTGTGTTGCCCACTCCCGCTTTGGGAACTTTCTATACTATTGCCGGGGCAAGAACAGATGAGTTTAACTCTCAATTTTTAATTGTCGCAACAGAGAACAATACCGTTGTTACAATTAATCCTTCTTCAACAACGCGGAATTTTCGAGCAGCCAATACACCATTTGATATTACATTACAAAGAGGACAGACCTATCAAGTGCAATCGTCATCAAGCCAAAGTCTTAATGGAAGTACTGTGACATCAACTCTTCCGGTTGCTGTTTTTGCAGGTGCTACCTGTGTGCGCATAGGTGGCTGTACAGCATGTGACCATATTTTTGAGCAAAATATGCCCACAAATCGTTTAGGACAAAACTTTATTACTATTCCTCTTGCTTTGCGTACTGCGCCTATATTCTACGATGTTGTTGCAACAGAAAACGGTACAACAATTCGACGTAATGGCGTTGTGGTTGCTACACTCAATGCGCGCCAAACATTTAGTTTTTCGACTACACAACGTGAGGTTATCACAAGTTCTGCACCTGTTGCACTTATGCAATATAGCCCGGGATCATCTTGTGACGGTGTGACTTCAGATCCTTTTGTTGTCTATGTACCACCCATAGATCAGATGATAGATCGTATTGTTTTTAATGCTTTTGTTACGCCCAATATTCCGACATATTTTGTCAATATTGTCACAGCAACATCCAATACAGCCAATGTGACATTGGACGGTGCTCCTGTCACCGGCTTTACGACTATTCCCAATGACCCGACAATGTCTGCTACAACTACAACTGTTGTTGGCGGAACCCATACATTAGATGCGGGTGGCGATAAATTATCAGCAATGATATACGGTTATGGAAGTTTTGACTCTTATGGCTATCTTGCCGGCACGGCAGCAACGGCATTGCGGGGAAGCGATATTGTTGTCACACCGGAATTTAGTTATATGCAGAATATACCTTACATTGATTATCGAGCAAATGATATCACTACAACAAATTCCGTTGCGGTGATGGGATTAACCGTGCGTGATGGCGGTGCAACCGCGCCCGATAATGACGGTTTCACTACGACGATGACTTCCTTAACCATTGATGTCAGCCATCCTGCTATGATTCGCCGCCTTGCTCTTTATGATGGCATTAATGAAATAGCAGAAGTGTCTATTCCTTGTTGCACAACATCGGTGGCGCAATTCACAGGATTGAATATTGTGGTGCCGGATAATGGTACGCGTACACTTGAGTTACGAGCTACATTTACTGAGTCGGTTAATGATAATACTCAATTGCTGTTCCGCGTTGTGGAAGCTGTTTCGATACCGGGCGGCACAGAGTTTCGTGATCTTGACGGCGGTGGAGCAACAAGTTCGATGAATGGCGACGATAATCGTTTGGAAGTCATTGCCGATCGTTTGCGTTTTCTGGGTCAGCCATCTGATGTGGATGTTGATGCGATGATGCAACCTGATGTAACGGTCGAAGCTATTGATGAATTCAATAATCGTGACCGCGATGTGGAAGGACGTGAAGTCTTTATCACCAATCGCAGACTTAATAATTCTCCCGAAGGAGCATTGATGAATGAAGATGGCATCGCGCGTTATGGCACATTGACATTTGGTACTTCATCGCCGTTTGAACAATTAACCGCTGCATCACCGGGTTATCAACCGGGGCTAAGTACAGCATTTGCTATTAAAGGTGCAATTGCAACAGGTAATAGAATACTTCATTTGAATGCAGGCACTCACTCCGGTCCTGATGGCACATTAACAGGTTTTTGGGATGATCTTGCCGGTAATGATGATAATGGTGAGCAATCGGTCATGGCTCGTCGTCCGGCATTACGTAATAGTGCGGCTTTTCTTATCAATAGCCATCCTGTGGTGCAATTTGGTGTCGGACGCGGTATGCAAATCAATACACGTTCGGAATTATCGGGCGGTTCAAGTAAAACCATGTTTGCAGTTATTCGCACAGGTGCTAATGTGACTTCACGCCAGATGCTTATGGAATTTGGCGGTATCCCCGGTGGTTTTAATATGTATATAGACGGCTTCCGTTTACATGCTGGAGTATGGGATCAATTACGTGCATGGCATTTGAATCGTCAAGTATTGCCTAATCGCGTGTATTTGGTGCAATATGTCTATGATGGCAGTCGTAATCGTTTATCGCTTAACTCTACAAGTTATCTCATTGAAGCTGCTTCATTGGCAGTTAATTTCCGTGACCCCAACATACAAGGCGGTAATCAATTGAATGGCATCGGTGCCGTTGTGGAACAAACCCGCTATCATAATGCTTATTCGTTTTTACCATTTGGTGATCCATTTTTGGGTCAAATAGCTGAGGTTATTATGCTTAACACAGCCGATGTGGACGAAAGAACAGCGGTGTTTGATGAGTTAAATCTTAAATATAATATCGGCGCTCCGGGCAATCCTTTGCTCAAAGAAAGTGAAGAGGAAAATATAGCCAATCAACCATTGCCATCGGTAGAATTAATGCCAAATCCGGCAAATGACCTTATTACACTTTTCAGCAATGGTGCGGCGATACGACAAATCACCATTACAACAATGGAGGGTGTGGAAGTGCAAAAATTGTATCTGAGCGGCGAATATACAACCCGTACTTTTGAAACAAATCGCTTGGCTGCGGGTATGTATCGTGTATCGGTAAAAACTGCTGAAGAAACCGTGAATATACCATTGACAATTGTTCGATAAAATTTATTTTTATTACAGAAAGCTCATTCCATCTGATGGAGTGGGCTTTTTTTATGTTGTGAAAACAAGAAATTCACCATTTTTGAAAATATTTTTATCAATTTTGTTGATGACAATGAAAACAATCGCTGTATTTTGTGGTTCAAGTTCCGGTAATGAAGAACTGTATGCCGAACAGGCATACACATTAGGCACATACCTTGCTCTCAATCAATATTCTTTGGTCTATGGCGGAGCATCCATTGGTTTAATGGGGGCTGTAGCAGATGGTGTTCTGGATAATGGTGGTAAAGTCACGGGTATTATCCCTTCTTTTTTTACCAATAAAGAAATTATGCATCAGCATTTGACAGAATGTATTATCGTAGAGTCCATGCATGAAAGAAAAATGAGTATGTATAAACTCTGTGATGGTATTATTATTCTTCCCGGCGGTTATGGAACAATGGACGAATTTTTTGAAATACTGACATGGGCACAATTAGGATTGCATACTAAACCCATAGGACTATGGAATATTGAAGGATTTTATAATCCATTAGTAACGATGATAAAGACAATGGCGGAAAAAGGATTTGTTCGCGAAGAACATATTCCATTATATATAGTTCACGATAACTATGAGCAATTACTTGCTTTGATGGCTTCATACTCCCCTCCGCGACTTCGGCAATGGGTTGAGGAAACAGGACTTTAATACTAATATTAGGTTATGCTCATTGTTTTTTTTCTCAAGTTTTTTATATCTTTGATTCTAAAATATTTAATCGTACAAGAAAGAAATAATAATAGTACTATGTGATCATGAATTATACTGATGTGGTAGCAATTAATCTGTCGCTTTTTTCTTTGCTATTATTATAGTATGAATTTCAATATCTGTGGCATTTCTTTTATATTCCACGTTCATTATTCTCAAGTCGTCAAAATTATTTTTAGCCAATTGTGATGTGATGTCATTGAGATTGTAAAAATAAAAATAACTTCGGTGCCCATTGCTTCCTACTTGGAAACCGGATGTGCTTGGGTCGCCTTCGACAAAACTAATATAAAGAAGTCCATCATCATTCAGTAAATTGTAACAGTCGCTGATAAATTTATGACTGTCGGTATGTGATAAGTACGGTAAGCAAAACCCACAAATGATTCCGTCATATTTTATTGTAATTTTATCAATATGTCTTATATCCATAATCGCAAAATTTGCTGTTGGATTATTCTTTTTTGCAAGTTCAATCATATTGGGTGCAATATCAATTCCAACAATATCAAAGTCGGGTCGAGTTGATAGAAGATACTTTGTGATATTACCCGGTCCGCACCCAATGTCTAACAGTGCAGCATTGTTCTTGGCAATGGAATGACAAACAATAGAATATGTTTCATTATAAATATCCAAGTCCATGAATTTGTCTTGATACAATGAAGCAATGGTATTCCACGTTTCGAATGTTTCTTTATATCTGTCCATTTTTTATAGTTTGATTATGTTTTTCTCATTATCATTTATGGTAGAGCAATAAATTTTTTTCACTATTGATTACAATATATCTACAAGCCAATTTTTGCAATTGGACAATAAATTGTTCTTCTCATATTTGTCTGGGTTCATTAGCCATAAAATGTATCTTCTGCCCATTTAGCAGGGTTATTGATTATGTAATTTGTAATGTTATGATAGGATTTTTCATTGCGGATAATGTGTTCATAATAATTGCGTTGCCACAATTTGCCATCAAATGGTTGCCAACCCAAATTTTTCACCCCACGTATATATTCATTGGTTGTCATTGTTTTAAACCATTGCACGACACGATATAGGGGCGAACCGATGTGTTCGCCCTCTGTTTTATTAGAATCATTGTTGATGTATTTATTAGAATCATTGTTGATGTATATATCAGGATGATTGTTGATGTGTTTATCAGGATGATTGTTGATGTATATATCAGGATGATTGTTGATGTATATATCAGGATGATTGTTGATGTGTTTATCAGGATCATTGGTAATGGGGCGGACACGCAGGTCAGCCCCTATTGCCCCGACATTCTCTATGATACAATGGAAATGATTGGGCATTATTTTAATATCAGGGAATTTTTGTTCCAATACATAATACCATTTTTCAACCATTTTACCGGCATCGTTCAAAATCATTTCAGGGCAGACACGTAGGTCTGTTTCGACAATTTTCCCAAATAGACATTTCCGTTTTTGCCCACCCAAAGATTGCGCTATCTTGGTCCAATAAATCTGTCTCCGTTAAAATGTATCATATGGTCGGGAACTTCCATCAACCAAACTTCTGTCTCCCAAGCTATATTGTTTGAATGTTTTTTAAATTCTGTCATATCAGGGAAAGCCGTCACATATATTTTTCCGACTTTACAGTTTTTCAAAAAGTCTTCCAGTTCTAACAGTCGTTTCGGAGAAACCGGCCCATGAGAAGTTACGGCTTCAATTAAAAACAACCATTTTCGTTTGTTATCATAGATTACAACATCAGGTAGTTTGCTGTGTTGGTCAATTGGAATCCCTAAATCTTGTAGCCCCTTTCCGTCAACGAATAAGTCTTTTTTTGCTGTGTCGCCTAAGTATAGAAGTGTTCCACCATTTGCAAAACGTGGGGCAAACTGTTCAACTATTGCTGCTTGAACTTCATTATGTTTTCCTGCGGAGAGTTTGATTGTTTCTCCGTTTTGAAGCGTAACTGGAATTTGATTTAGTTCTCTTTCTTTCAAATATACTTCTGAAAGTTTGCCAACTGTGTCAATGAAATTTTTCAAAGCCTTATTCCAATTTTTGGTTTTGTATGTTTTTACAACTTCCAAAACTTCCTTTGTTAAAGCGTAATGAGCATTAGGGCTGTTTACTGGCAAATCAGGTTTGTCGGGGTTGTAGTCAACAACTCGTGCTTGAACAAATTGGTGAAGCACTTGCCTTCTGAATGTTTCTCTAGTATTTGGTGCATAAAATTTTCCGTAGTTGTCGTTTACAAAAGTCATGATTCCTTTTGTAACTCCTAAACTCTGACGAGTTGCATTTGACCAACTATCATTTTCCTTAATGTTGCAGACCGCTAAAAGTGTCAATGCCGCCATTTCATTGTATTGTGCTGGCGGAAGTCCTAATGCTTTAAGTATCTCTCGTGCTTCTTCTAGTTTATTCATTGTTGTATCTTGATTGTATAGCGTTTAACTCTCTAGAAATTATATCTTCTTTACTTGTACAATAATTCTCTATCAACCCTAAATTATCTCTTAGGTAATAACCTTCTTTTGCAAACTGAATGATATCGTCTCTGAAATTTTCGATTATCAAAAAAATTATATCTCTAAGTTCTTTTAATGAAGCTATTTCTAAAAGAAAATCTTCATTACTTGATAGTCGCTTGTTACCGTGACCTATAGAATTTCTGTGATCTACTAGATTATGTTCAATATGTGTTTTTTTTGACTCATATCCATTTAAATATTTCAAACCAATTATATCAAGAATTTTCCTAAAAACAGCAGGAGTAAGGTTGTCTTGTGTGTCAATAATCGATTTATCTCTTTCGTTCTCTAAATCGATTCTAATAAATCTGTCAATCGTCGTCTCATTTATTTGATTAAACTTATTAATAAATTTTAGCTCGTTATTTGTAGTCAAAGTATCTCTAGAATTAAATACTTCCTTGGACAACCCTTTTAAAGCAATATACTTAAAGTTATCTGTCAGTTTAGAAGCTTCAATTTGGTTGTCGGAGATAAATTTTAAATAAGTTTTACTTGATTTTTTTATGTAACCTTCCCAATGAGCATATAAAAGCAAAATGACTGATTTTAATAGAACATTTGTTTTTTCTGTCTCCGCTAAAATGATTAGTTCTGAAATTTCAGTCTTTCGCCAAGTCCAATCCTCATATAGAAGATCTTCAAGTTTAGCTATCTCCATTGACGCTAAAATATAGGTTGGAAAATGAAATCATACTTTGTATTCTAGGCAATGCTTTGTTTCCTCTTTTTGCAGCATTGATATAGTCTTCTTCTAAATACATTTGAATAATTTTTGGTTTCAAAATTTCTTTACCTTGACCTTCATAGTAATCAATGTTTTTTGCTAACCCGGGAAGAATTGCTTCAAAAGCTGTTTGTAAAAATGGACCTTCGAATTCATCTTTAACGGCATTGAATTTTCTAAAAGTATTTTTGTTCAACACTTCATCTAACAACACAAAAACTCGTTTAAAAACATTTATCTCATCTTCAATCACAAAAGTTTTATCTTTAATTATTTTAGCAGTTTCTTTATCTATAAATAAGCTAAGTAAATCACTTGATAAGTTGTAATTACTAAAATTTATTTTATTGTGTTTTAAAATAAAATAACGAAGTATTAGTTCCATTGGAAATTCTATTTCATTTTTATTCTCTGTTAAATCAATACAGTTTCTATACTCAGGCATAGTTTTTAAGTCATTGATTTTGTTGTAAAAATTCTCATCAAGCATTATTATTAAACAATTTCTAATCTCTTGTGCTTGTAATGAAACCGAACCTGTATTTAATCTTGTGAATAATTCATATTGAGCTTCAATGTTGTCTTCAATAAGGATTATTTTCAAGTCAATTTTTGTCATTTTAATTATTCTTTGAGCATCTTCGTTAAGAGATAGCCAATCTAAGTCCTCAATTGAAGGGAGCTTTTCAGCCGATTTAAATCTAAACGGAGGCTTTAGGTTTCCCTCGGTGTCTCTAACTTCAATTAATTTCATCAATTGCAATATTGTTGATACCCTTTGTAATCCATCAACAATAGTCCATTTTGATCCCTTTTTCTGAGCAATAAATATAGGTGGTGTCGGAATCCCCATTAAAATAGACTCGATAAATTTTGTTTTTGTTTCATCAGACCATCTAAAAAGTCTTTGATAGGCTGGGGAAAGTTCTAAGTCACCATCTCTGTAAACTTGAACAAGTTCACGGATTGCCATGCTAAAGTTATCAGTTTTAATCTCTTTTCTGACATTCTCAATTTCTATCTGTAGCTCTTTATTTTTTTCTTCTAAATTCATAATTTACTTTACAATTTGTTTGACCCCTATTAAATTATTTACAATATTGTTCACATTATCCATTGCGTAGTTATTAGATAATATGATTTTATTTCCAATTTCTTTTATGTATTCTAATCTTGGAAATCTCATTTCCCTGAGTTCCGTTGCACTTACATTTACGTTGCCGTTGAAAATTTGAAAGTAAGCGTCAAACAATTCGCTGTTGAGTAATGCACAAAGCCCAACTACTTCGTTTCGGTCTAAATGTCCGTCTTTCCTGTATATATAGTTTACTTTGTTTTCAATACCGATAAAGTCTGCTTTTACATAGTTGCAGAAGTATGGAGCTGCAATTAGTCTACACTTATCGTCTTTGCTACTAAATCGCCTTAAAAGAATGTAGTTCTTGTTCGGAATCACCAAAGATTTTGAACCGCTTTCTATTCTAATGAATTGACCTTTTTCTTTGAATTCATTTGGCCACTCCAGAATCATTTTTCTTACGTTGTGAAGCCAAAACAAAGGAGCTAAAAAGACCGTACCATTTTCGTAATGTTTTTGGATATAATCCAAAGCTCGAAATGCAACCACAGGACCTGTTGAAATTTTTATATTGAAATCTCTCAACACATTTTCCCAAGTAGAAACTAAATTTAAAATGGTTTCTTCTTTATCGTTTGTCGGCAAATGCAAAATTTTCTCTTTTGAATTTAGGTCAATGAGATCAGCAGAAATGAAATATTTTATCGTAGGTTCAAAAATGTCTTTAATTCCTACACTTGAAGAAACACGCACATTTTTTTTTGGATTGATTTCTTCTCTGATTGCTTTAATTACAACAGTTTCTTGTAAAATGTTGTCACGGTTGAATGTGTCTTTACGTGAGTTGAACAAATGTATTTTGTCAATTTGAACGGTGTTGAAAAACAGTTCTCTGAATACTTTAAAATAGCTACCTGAAGCAAAGCTTCTTGGTGTAATAAAAATTAACTCACCATTTTGGGAAAGTAGTTTTGCAGAAATTCCCATAAAAATTGAGTAGATATTGGGTTGTCCGTTTACTAACTCTTTAGCTGCAATAGTTTTTTTATCATCTTTTGCAAGTTTAAAATAGGGTGGGTTTGAAATTATTAAGTCAAACTTTTCTTCTTGGTACTCTTCTCTTAGTGCATTTGAATTATCTAAAATAAAATCGTGAACGTGAATTAAATATTGAAATCTAATTCCCTTTTCTAAAAGCCATGCTTTTAAATATGCTAGCGTCTTTTGTGACGATGAAATTAAGTTTGGATCAGTTTCATAGGCGACTAAATCAACAAAGTATATGTCACGTTGTTTCTCAATTAAATATTCTATTAAAGCACAAGTTAGAATAGCGGTCCCACAGCCTGGGTCTAAAACTCGGATTGTATTCTTTCTTAAGTCGCAATACGAAGCCATTAATCTGGCAATTTTTATTGGTGTAAAGAACTGTCCGTTATCCTTTTTATGTTTAGTTGTTACTTGTTGAGTGTAATAAATACCTAATCTGTCTGCAAACTCGCTTGGCAGTTCTTGGTTGAAAGGTTCGATATTTATATAGTTTGTCATAAATTACAAAGTTAGAAAATACGTGTATTAATGCTCTCTTCTGTTGACTCATTTTTTTTCTAGTTTATTTTCTCACACTTGTCAATTTTAGTGTAAGGCGTAACGAAAGCTGTATTTGCTTAGTTATAAGCTCAAAAGACATTTTATTAACATACTTACATTATAAGCATTGCATATGTTCCTAACGAAAAGAGTTTTTCTTTTAAGAGAGTTTTACTGACTGATTAAGCAACTCCACATTGAAATGTATCTTTGCATTCAGTGCCTTAAACACCTTAATTATTGTATCAAATCTTGCGTCTGTCAAGCTATTCTCAAGTTTTGAAATTTGGACTTTCTGAACACCTACAAGTCGTCCAATCTCTTCTTAGGTCAAGTTACGCTTTAAATGTACTTGTCTGATTGCCCCCTAAGTAAGCCAAGCCGTAATTCATTCTCAAAAGATTCACGTTTTACTGTCCCAGGTTTACCGATGTGTTTGTCGGCAATGTCATCTATGCTATAAGTTGTTAATCCTTGCTTCCTCATTTTTTCTTGTCTATACGTTCAAAATAGTTTTTTTTCCAAACGCCTTACTTTATCCAAGTCACTTAGTGGAGTTTTATCCGTTTTCTTTATCAGATATGACAACCGTGTTCATCTTCGCTGATTGATTAAAAAGCAAAAATTCCGAACTAGGTCTTATTAATCAGTATTCTAAACTCCCAAATTTCATCTGTCAATTTTTTGAAAAGTTCTTTATTGTTTGAAAACCTTGCTTTTGTAATGCTGTAAATGCTATTATCTCTTACTCTTTCTTCAAGACTCTCAAGAAACTCTGAATCTTCTTCTAAAAACTCAACTTTACATTAGTTGTTTTATCATATCATAAAGGTTGTTGCAAAAATAAAAGTTTCTTTGTTAAGAAGCATACTTTTTAACCGTCTTTCCCCCAAACTACAAAAGTTTATCTACACAAACAAATGTGAATTTCTTATACTATACAGGAAATAAAGTGGTTTTCGTTGTTTTTGTTTTTATATCCTGACACATCTAGAACGTATGTACAAGTGCTGTAATCATCGGGTAAAGTATAGGGGGATTTCTAAACAATGTTGTGTATGAACACGAATGTCCGCTTTTGAAAAAAAGCGGACATTCGTATGGTAAAAGCAATGATTGAGGGAACGAGTTCGTTGTGAAAACATTAAGCTGTCACAACCGAAGATGCAAAATGAAATAATGCATGAAAACCGGATAATTCGATTACTTGCTTCACATTATCATTGATGCCGCATAGCACAATTTCTCCGCCTTTGGGTTTTAATGATTTTTGTGCAGTTAATAATACGCGTAAACCAGCACTGCTGATATAGCGAATTTCAGTCATGTCGAAAAGAATACGTCGTTTTTCATTTGTAAAAAATTGCTGAAAATATGAGTCAAGATCATCAGCTGATGTACTGTCTATCGAGCCATTAGCCGTAATAATCGTGTCTTTATCGGATTCAGTATGGGAAATTGTAAGCATTATTGTTATCCTTTCTTTTAATTTGCTTCATGATCGCCTTTGTGAAAGCGTACATCTTTTGGTGGAGTATAATCAATTTTAATATTTTGGAAGTAGGAAACATCAAAAAGCTTTTCCATACTTGCAAGCCGATGTTTTTCTTTAGCTCCGGGTATGAGTATATCTTTCCAATGCATCCATTTTACTTGTGCTCGTAGCAATGCGGTTGTCAACTGTCCTGAATGTTGTGGATAATGGAGTGCGTCTGCCAACTCATCGCCAAGTAATCCGCGCGAGACACTATAAATTTTCTCTGTTAAATCTTCACGCTCTTTGGGGTCTGTCACATTAGCAACTACCGGAGCGGCATGAATAAGGGTATGGACAATGCGACGAGCATCATCATCCACATTGTGATCAAGATCCCATCCCATATTAAAAATCTTTACGCCTTCTTCTACGGTATCAACGAGCAAATCGGCAGGAATACCCATCAAGTAGCCCATATATTTCCATACATTCATAAATCCGGCTGAGCGCTTTTCACTTTCTATCATACCTAACATTTTACCTGTTTCCCACAGCATAGCTGAAAATGCAACATAAGCAAATGTGGTATGAGCTGAATGTAAAGGATGACCAAGACGGTTTGAGTCCCATTCCCCTCTTTTGATAAATAACTGTCGCAGATGCGCATGTATCATACGTATGCGAACGCTCAGTTTGAAGCCATCGCCGAAACGTTCCATGCCACCGGGTAAAAACGATTCAACAAAGTGACGATTATTTGCACGCAAACGCGATACACCGCTTTCTTCCAAACGATGTGTTGCTGCAAATGGCTTATTGATGGATGTCATAAATCCCAAAGGCAGTACACGCGCTGTAAACGATGCTAAAAAGACTTCACTATGATCTAAAAAAACCTCTGTGCCGGTTTTCATCATCTCACGATTTACCCAATACGGAACACGATCTATGTTCTCTTCAAAAAGCCGTTGAAGTGACTCCGGTGCATCCGGTATAGTTTCAATGCCTTCATCCAATGCTTGTGCCAAAACATGCATCAAGTCATGACGACCTAAGGCATGAAATTCTTCGACGACAGCATCGGCAAGCGGGTCACCTACCAAAGTATAGGCGAGATATGAGTCAACTTGCGAGCCGTACTTCTCGCGTACAGCGTCATAGCGCTCGCGAAAAATCTCCGGGAAATAAAAACCTGTTCTGTACATACTGTAAATGGTATAGTTGTTGAAAAATGATTGGGTATTGTATATCACTAATGCAAATTTAGGGTTATTTATGAACAGTCAAAATAAAAAGCATATTTTCTTCTGTTATTCATCCATTGAGGAAAGAGTTATTGAGGTAACAAAGTGGTTTTGGAGTTTTCAGTGTTTCAAATCCCTGCAAATCAAGAAAGTCAATCATGAAATCTCTACAATCACTTTAATCTTGGTATAAATCCGCTAATTTTGCTTTTGAAATCTTCATTTACATATCCGATTGACAGACTATGGCAACACTTTTTCTTGATGGTAACTCTTTGACAATTGAGCAGCTTGTTCATGCTGCCCGTGATTATTCTTCAGTTCTTAGTCTTACGGATGCATCACGTTCGGCAATAGAGCGTGCGCGTGCTGTTGTGGATGACTGGGTGGCGGAACATCGTGTTGTGTACGGTATAACCACAGGGTTTGGGGAATTTGCGAATGTTGTGATTAACCCTCATGAAATCGAGGATTTACAAGAAAATCTTATTATCTCGCATAGTGTTGGCACGGGAGATTTTTTGCCCGATTATATTGTGCGTGCAATGATTATCTTGCGTATTAATGCTTTGGCAAAAGGTCATTCGGGTATTCGATTGTCCACAGTAGAAGCATTGATAGCCATGTTCAATGCGGGCATAGTACCTGCAATTCCCTCGCAAGGTTCTGTGGGCAGCAGCGGTGATTTAGCGCAGTTGTCCCATATAGCTTTATCATTAATTGGAAGAGGCGAAATATTGAGTGCGGACGGCGGCACAGAAGAGTCGGCAGAGGTTTTAAAACGTCATGGCATAGAGCCGGTACGATTAAAAGCAAAAGAAGGTTTGGCATTGATTAACGGTACGCAGATGATGTGCGCGTACGGTGCTTTTGCAGTATTTACGGCACAACAATTGGCAGATAATGCGGATATTGTCGGGGCGCTCACCACCGATGCTCTGCGCGGCACGGATAAAGCCTTTGATGAACGAATCCATGCTTTGCGCGGTTTTGCGGGGCAAATGAGTTCGGCATATAATCTTCGTGCATTGCTTGAGGGTAGTGAAATCCGTGTTTCCCATCTTGAAAATGATGATCGTGTGCAAGATGCCTATTCTTTGCGATGTATGCCCCAAGTGCATGGAGCTTCGCGCGATGCCATTGATTATGTCTATAAAGTGATTGCCACGGAGCTTAATTCAGTGAATGATAATCCATTGATTTTTCCGGAAACAGGTGAACCTATCGAAGGAGGTAATTTTCATGGACAACCATTGGCACTTGCTTTAGATTTTTTGGCAATCGCTTGTGCTGAATTAGCGAATATTTCCGAGCGTCGCACCGAACGGATGGTCAATGGTGCATTAAGTTGCGGTTTACCTCGATTTTTAACAACCAAAGGCGGCGTACAATCGGGTATGATGATAGCGCAATATAATTCGGCTTCTATTGTGTCGGAAAATAAAGTTTTGTGCCATCCGGCGAGTGTGGATTCCATACCGACAAGCGGCAATCAAGAAGATCATAATTCAATGGGAAGTATTGCAGCTCAAAAAGCATGGAAGGTGGTGCAAAATAGTATCTCTGTGATTTCTATAGAATTATTGTGTGCTGCACAAGCAATAGAGTTCCATCGTCCCTTAAAAACAAGTGAACGTTTAGAGCGCGTCATGGCAACCGTGCGTGCTAAAGTACCTTTTGCAGAGACGGACAGAGTGCTGTATAAAGACATTGCTGCTGTACGCACTTTAGTTGCTCAGGGGGCTGTATTGGATGCTGCGGGAATGGCGGAGATTAAACGATGAAGCAGAAGATACAAAGTGTTTTACTCCACGGCATACTTTTGCTTATAGCTGCGGGCATGATTTTCCCGATGTTTTGGATGATTTTACTGTCATTGCGTGAACATCCCGAAAGCTATGAGACATTTTTTTCTTTATTAAGTGCCCCGACGGTACTGAAAAATTATGCTGATGCACTCGGGTCAGATACATTCGGTATGTACTTTCTAAACTCTGTTATTGTGGGCTTAGTTGTCACTGTGGGCAATATGCTTTTTTGTTTGATGTGCGGTTATGCTTTTGCCCGTCGGGATTTTATAGGAAAACCCCTATTATTTATGACAATTCTGGGCGTATTGATTATCCCGCCGCAAGTAATCATGATACCATTATATCGTTTAATGGTGCAATTCGGGTGGATAAATACCTATTGGGCATTAATTGTGCCATGGATGGTGACACCGTTCGGTATTTTTTTATTGAGGCAATATATTCAAGGATTACCTACGGATATTGAAGATGCAGCACGTATTGACGGCGCAGGTGAATGGTATATCTTATTCAGAATAGTGATGCCTTTGTGCAAACCTGTATTGACAGTCTTGGGTATTTATATTTTTCTCGGAAATTGGAATTCTTTTTTATTTCCGTTTTTATTTACGAATGAAGAAAGTATGAGAACACTCCCGGTTGGATTAGCATTCTATATAGGAAAACAATCCATAGATTGGGGGCATTTAATGGCAGGCGCGGGAATTTCCGCTATTCCTGTCCTTGTGTTATTTATTGTGTTCCACAAGCAAATTATTCAAGGATTAACAGCCGGAGCATTGAAAGAGTAATACGTATATAAGTCGAAACATACTCATTTGTTCATAGACTAGTAAAGAATTATATGGCAAATCGTTGGGGCATTCCACAAGATGTAGAAACTGCTGTTATAGCACGTGATCAATCATGCGTCTATTGCAGTATTCCATTTGACAATATGAGTACAACATCAAAAAAAACATGGGAGCATATTATTAATGATACAGCATTGAATGGTGCAGATAATATAGCCCTGTGTTGCAGGTCATGCAATGCAAGTAAAAATAATAAAGTGCTCAAGGATTGGTTGCAGAGTCCATACTGTCAACGAAAAAATATTAATAAAAACACGGTTGCTTCTGTTGTGAAAAAACACTTGGAAAAATAATTATATTGTCATAGTGCGCAATTATTCCACAAATTGCAAAGCACATAAGGATGCATATTTACCACCGAGAGCGATTAGTTCTTCATGTGTACCCGATTCGATAATGGAACCTTTGGCAAAAACAAGAATATTGTCGCATTGACGAATAGTAGATAAACGATGGGCAATGATGATGGTTGTGCGTCCGCTCATAAGTCGTTCCAATGCTTGTTGTATAAGCTGTTCACTTTCCGAATCGAGTGAACTAGTTGCTTCATCCAAAATAAGAATAGGTGGATTTTTAAGTATAGCACGTGCAATAGCAATTCTTTGTCTTTGACCACCTGATAATTTAACACCGCGTTCACCGACTATCGTTTCCATACCTTCGGGAAAATTGCGAATAAAGTCCGCAGCATTTGCCAGAGTTGCCGCTTGCCATAATTGTTCATCGTTTGCATGGAGATTGCCATAGAGAATATTATCGCGAATAGTGCCGCCAAAGAGAGTAATGTCTTGCGGGACAATGCCAATGGCTTGACGTATTGCACCAAGAGGCAAACTGTCTGACGGTAAAGAATTGAAAGTAATAGTGCCCTTTTGCGGAGCATATAACCGTTGTATAAGAGCTGCCATAGTTGATTTGCCTGCGCCGCTTTCTCCGACAAATGCCACTCTTTGTCCTGCCTCAACAGATAAAGAAATATCATTCAAGACATTGATATCCGGACGTGAAGGATAGGCAAATGTCACATGGTCAAAACGAAGGGAACGCAATTCTGCGCTATGCAAAGTGTCATGGGGAAAATCATCATGTTCTGCTGTTTCATTGAGTATTTCTTGCACCCTTACTGCTGCCCCCAATGCCCTTTGTACTTGGCTGAGTAATTCGGCAAAGCTGCCCATTGCGCCACCGACGAACATAGCATACATAAGAAATGTAGCAAAATCACCAAAGGTTATTTTTTGTTGATCAATCAGGGATGCACCATACCATAATACACCCGAAATACTGCCAAAAAAAGCAAAAAGAATAAATGACACAAAAGCCGAACGCATCTTGGCGGTGAGTATTGCCAAATGTACGGAAGTATGCAAAGCCGTGCCGTAGCGCGAGGATTCATACTGTTCATTTCTATAGGACTTAACGCTGGCGATTGCTTGTAAAGATTCCTCAACAACCGTAGAAGCATGGGCAAGAGCGTCTTGTGTTTTTGTGCTGTGTTTACGAATGCGTCTGCCAAAAAGAACTGCTGCGGCAATTAACACGGGCAAAGCTGTAAGGATGGGCACGGCAAGTTGCAAACTTTGAGTCATAATAAAAATAATTCCACCAAAAAGAAATACCGTTTGGCGTAATATTTCAAGTGAGGTAAAACCAAGCGTTTCTTGTATTTGTGTTAAATCAGCAGTTAAGCGCGACCCAAGCTCCCCTACCCTTCTTTCTGCAAAAAAGCTCATCGGTAAACGCACCAAATGTTCAAAAACATGAGTGCGTAATTGTGCAACAACTTTTTCTGTAATGGTCGTAAGTTGCACGGAGAAAATATAACGAATGATACTTTGTAAAGCAATAAGCGAAAGAAGTCCGAGAGCTATTTCCCCTGCGGAAAAACGTACAGTGTCGGGATGGAGCACGGCATCAAGCAAACCGCCGGTGAGTCGCGGGAAGAGTAAACCCACTGATGCGGTAAGTGTCATAAATACCAATGAGACAACTGCTCGAAAAGCGAAGGGCTTATAAAGAGAAAGTAAAAATGATAATTGACGACGCGATTCCACACCTGAAAGTCGTTCGGAAGGAAGAGTAGATTTTTTTGCCATAAACTTGTTGATAATATAGCCCGAAGACGTATCTGTCGCTTATGGTATTATATGAACTTTACACGGATTCAAACATTACACGGTTGTATTAACAAAACATTTTCAGAAAATTGTTGTCAAATAATACACAATAACTGAATCGGAAAATTAAGGATAGATACACTATTTATAATCGTGATTATTGAGAAGACATTGAATTGATAGATATATACGATTGTGTGCCGAATTTCATAGTTTTTGCAAAAGTTTGCAAGCTATGACGTAATGTATCGGCATATTCAGGTTTGATTGCATAGCACGATACTTTATCACCGCCGATAGCACAATCATTATGCCCTAAGACAAAAGTACCTATATGCTTCCAAGAATGTGGAATACCTCCGGGAACTTTTTTACCATACATATAACCGGAACGAAGCCAATCATCATATACTAAAGCAATTTCCACATTATTTTTTTTACAGTACTCCTCTAAAAAAAATGGTGTATAAATACGTGCTTTTTTTGCTCGCGCAATATCAACTGTTGCCAAACCATACGCATCTACACAATGAATATCCGTATAATAACAAGCTGCGCCAATATCATTCATTACCACATGGCTCTGTGGAAAATACTGCTTAATAAACTGAGCCATCTGTATCTGTTGTAAATAAATATCGCGAGCAGAACGAAGAGGTAACAGATAGCCGTCTATGCTGCGTATAATGGTTCCACCAATAATACAGGCAATCAAGAGAAAATAGACATAACGTGAGTATTTATTTGAGGATAGTACTATAGAAACTGTGTCGCGTGATAGTGTGATTGTCGTGATTGACATAAGAACAAGATACGCTTCATAGCGATAAACCCACCCAAACTGTGCAAAACCGAGATGAAGAACAAAAGTGATTACTGTTGTACATGTAAGAGAAAATCGGGGATTTTTATGTGTAAATTGTGTGTACAGCAGACCACATAAAAAAAGTAATAATGCAGGGAATGGTGAATAATTTTGAATCATGACTTTCATCGAATAGCCAATACCACGTGCAATGCCGATAATTCCACCATTAATATTACCTTTAATTAAAACAGAATTAGGGAAAAAATATCCGCCTTGACTGTAAAAATAAAGCCCGAATGCGAGAATGGGAATACAAGTAGCAAGAAGAATAAGTGAGAGAGTTTTCCATTTTTTTTTGTATAGTAACGGTATAGATAATGCAGCTGTGACAAAGGCACCTTCATAACGTGTTGCTGTCATACAAAATGCAAATATAAAGATGGCGTATGGCATATATTCTTTTTTTATAAGGACTACATAGATAGTACATATAACAAAAAATGCAAAAAGAATATTTTCCATGCCTCCGGCAATAAGTGGAAACAATGGAACGCAAAAAATAAGTATTCCTAAAGCTGTTGCTGCCCGACGCTGCGTCACACTTTCATGCCGCAGTATTTTTTGAAACATAAATATAATACCGAAAGCACTGAAAATAGTGAGTATCAAAGGTGTATATATATACCATGAACCTGTGATGTGATAAAGTGTAGCCAGCAAAAGTGTCCACAATGGCGATGAAGAAGCTGAAGAAAATTCATACATTGTGATTCCCCACACACCATGTTCTGCAAGATTCTTTCCTATAGCCAAATGAATGTAGGCATCGTCCAAAGCATAGGTAAACACCCCATACGTTGCTTTGTGCCAAAACCATGCACATATAACGATGACAGCAATAAAAAGGGCATAAGCCGGAAAAGATGAAAATCTCATATTGTGCATTCTATTCAAAAAAAAGGGTTGTACTTTCAAAGTACAACCCACAAATTTACGATTCTTTTCTGCACAAAGCTATACCAAGATTAAAGTCATTACAGCGATTGTCATGATTGATTTTCTTGATGTGAACAGATTTGAAATAGTGAAAATTCCAAAACCATAGAACTCTGGCTCTATAGGAGCAGCCGCATATTAACGTAATCTGAATTTAATGGGAATATAGACAGTATAAGCAACTGCTTTACCATTGTTCATTGCCGGATTTGTTTTATAGTGCTTCAAGGCGTCTATGGCTGCTTGATCGAATAGAGCCGATGTTGAAGACACAATTTCTATGTTTTCAGCTTTACCTTTTTCATTGATAAGTACTTTTAAGACTACGTCTCCTTCTTTTTCCAAACGAATTGCCATACTTGGATAGACCACGTTTTTTTGTATTGATGCAATATCAACGTTGGGTTCAATTTCCGGAATAAATTCAAACTCATTTTCATCCTCGTCCAAATTTGGTGGAATTGGTGAAGATACTAAGGACGATTGGGTTTTATTGCCATCTCCGAATATAGATGCAGCGACTTTGCCATCGCCATTGATTTCCGAGAATCCGGAAGTGTGTGTGTCGGTTGTTGCTTCCGTTACGGTGTCTTGAGTTGTTTGGTTTGTTTTACCAATCAATCCTTTTGTGTTTTTTGTTAAGGGAGCTTCGGCTTTCGGTGTAGTTTTACTATCCGGTATTTTAGGCTTTCCAACATCAATAATGATTACCGGCGGACTTATATCAGGAAAAACAAGGGTAGTGTAACAAAAAGAAAAGCATAACATTATTGCCGAAATAAGGCAGAGTGTGGACAAAAAACTGTAGAGGGTTGTTCGGTTCATACTGTCCGAAAGTTCATAGGTGCCACTATGATGTGCCGAGAGATGCAGAAGCGTAGTCATAATATCCTCCATTGTTGTTGACTAATGAGTCAGTCATTCTGGTAAAAGTTACAATTCTGTACTTTTTTTGTTCTTGGAACCAATATGAGCTATGCACTCATGAAAAAATACCTACTTATCTCATAAATTCTTGTAAAGGAATTATAATTGATTATTTGTGTTTCGTAGTATGTAAAGTGATTAAAAAAATATGAATGAAAAGTAAGAATTTTCTCTATCATGCTAAAAAGACAAGCGTGAAGAAATTATGAACATAAATTAAGTTTGTGTTTATTGTAAAAAGTGTAAGTTTGCATAAAGTTTTTTTCGACATGTATAAAAGAATATTTACCGCTTCCTCAAAGTGAATACCTGATTTATTTTGTTGTGAATGAGTGGTAGTTTGTATGTGAGAATGTTATTTCTGTTTCACTTATATTAAGGAGACTGTTTTATGAAGACAGTACGCTACGCAGTTCTGCTATTGTGTTTATGTGCAGGACTACATT
>JAFLBY010000199.1 GCA_017302855.1 Candidatus Kapaibacterium sp. | reverse complement strand
CACAACACCGGATTTAATTCCCGAATATGCTATTTGCGCTCCGCCATAGGCAGCATCACTCATTAAAGGATGACCGATAGAAGAACAATGCACTCGGATTTGATGAGTTCTGCCCGTTTTTAATTTTAATTTGATTAATGTGCAAAATTCATATCGCTCAATCACGGAATATGTGGTATGAGCAAATTTACCAAGTTTGGTATTGTCTGTTGCGATAAATATTTTTCTGTCACGAGGCGAGCGTACAATATGAGAAACAATTTCACCTTCATCATTTTTTACATTGCCCCATACCAAAGCATAGTACTCCCTATCGGAAGTTCTGTCACGAAATTGTTTTGCCAAAAATGCTAATGCCTCTGTGTCCTTCGCAATAACAAGTATGCCGCTTGTATCTTTATCAATCCGATGGACAATACCGGGTCTGTATGCATCAACATTATAGTGTTCGACTATTTCTTCTTCATCACCGGAATCATTTTCATCATTATCCACAACAATACTTTCCCGCATACCGATGTGATAAAGCAAAGCATTAACAATTGTTCCGTAACGATTACCGAAACCGGGGTGAACGACCATACCGGCAGATTTATTAATGACGATAATTCTGTCATCCTCAAAAGTAATATTGAGCGGAATATCCTCAGGGACTAATTCCAACGGAGGTGGTTTTAATATTGTACAAACAATATGATCGCCCGGCAGTATTTTACGCGAATTTTTAACTTTTACACCATTCACAATTACAGCCCCTTCTGCAATAGCTTCTTGGACTTTATTTCTTGAGGCATTCGGAATCACTCTGGTTAAATAGACGTCCAATCTTTCCACACCTTGCCCGGGAGCAATGTCAAATTCAAACACATGTTCAATATGTCGGGGGTAATTATTTTTTTCCATACAATGAATGAAATAAAAAAAGCGCACGAGTGCGCCTTATTATTTGAATATTATCAATTATTATTTAGTATTTTCATTATCCGACACATTGTCTGTTAGTGTGGTATCCGTTTGTGATGCCTCCGATTGGGTCTGTTCAGAAGAGATTATACTCGGATTTTCTGCATTTTTAATGTCCGCAAGCGTTGGGAGGTATTTATTACGAATAAGTAAGAGTACCATTCCCACACTTACACAAGAATCAGCAATATTAAATACTGGCCAATGAGTATAAGTAGCTCCGAACCAATTAATATCTGGAATATCTACTTGGATAAAATCTACGACATAGCCGTAAAACAATGCTTGTTCGCCATAGAAAACACCATAGAAGCATCTGTCAATAAAATTCCCCAATGCACCGGCAATAAGTAATGTGATGCCTATTTGAATCAGTAAAGAAAAACGTTTAATTTTCGATAAATACCATAGTAATGCCGAACCCGCAATAAGAGAAAACAATGTCAGAAATATTTTGGCAAAACCAAATTGAATACCAAAAGCCATACCCGGATTTTCAACAAATGTCAATCGGACAACATCTCCGATAAGCGGATGGCTTTCACCAAGGTACATACCTTCGTGATGATAGCCGAAAAGTGTAAAACCCTTTACAAGAATTTTTGTTAATTGATCCAGCAAAATTAAAAAAGCAGCAGCCATAAAAAACCAGAGCATATTGCGCGATTTTTCATGCGGTTTCACATATATTTTCTCAACGTCCGATAATGCGGTCAATGCCATCCTCCGGACAACGTTTATGAATTTTGTATGAAGCCGATTGTGTTGTTATAGGCACAGCCAACAGACGTTCTTTAGCAATGAGAATACCGCATTCTTTACAAACGCCGTAGGTTTTATTATTGATGCGTTCAATTGCATCGTCAAGTTTAACCAAATAATCATTTACTCGATTAATTTGCTGATATGTTTTTTCTTTTTCAATTTGCTCGGAACCTTGTTCTCCCATGTGCATTGAATATACCATGCTGTCTTCAGCTCTATTGGCGCTTGTGAGATCTTCTAAACGATCTTTTAACATACGTAATTCGTCAAGTGAATTGTTTCTTTCGCGCAATATCACTGCTCTAAATTGTTCTAATTCTTCATCGCTATAACGAACTGTGATGAAAGTTCTTGGTGTTTTTTCCGTTGTTACTTCATCTGTATTAACGTTGCCATTGCTCATTGTAATAACTCCGTTTGCGTAAATTAAGGTGTGTGGATTAATAATGTAATTGATATATTTTTTTCGTCTATCTCGAAAGTAAGAGAATTATCGGATGAAGATTCTTCTCGAACCATGCTGTATGCCAATGTTTCCGTTGTGATATATTCTATTGAAGTTGATAAAATCTGCCATGTATCATCATCACATACAATAGATAAAACAATTCTGTCGGTAACATTAAAACCGGCTTGCTTGCGTGCATTTTGTACCTTGCTGACGAATTCCCGAGCAAAACCCTCTGCTAATAATGCAGCATCTATTTCTGTATCCAATGCTACGGTAACAACACCTTGGGAAGCCACTAACCACCCTTCGATGTCTTCGCTGATAATATCAACATCTTCGGGAGAAATGTCATATTCTTGTCCGTTTATGCTGAAAGTGATATTTTCTCCTTGCAGCAAAGCTTTCATTGCAGCAGAATGTATAGTTTTTATTTCATTAGCAATCATTTGTGTTTCTTTACCAAATTTTTTACCCAATGTTTTAAAATTCGGTTTAACACTTCTTTTGACAATACCGCTATCATCAGAGATATATTCAACAGATTTAATATTTAATTCTTCGAGAATAATATCTGCAACCAATTGGATATCTCGTCTTTGTTGAGGATTCAACACAGGAATTAATATTCTGCGTAAGGGTTGGCGTGTTTTTATTTTTGCTTTTTCACGAAGCGAACGTGCAAGAAAAACAATTGTCTGCGCATGAGCCATTCGTCTTTCTAAATCTCTGTCTATTAATGTATTATCAGATACAGACATATCACATAAATGTACGGACTCGGGCATAGAGTCTGTACGAAGATTTCTATACAGTTCTTCCGACAAATATGGAATAGTTGGCGCAGTAAGATAACAAATCTCTAATAACACATTGTGCAGTGTCTGATACGCAGCTAATTTATCATTATCACGTTCGCCTTTCCAAAAACGTCGTCTGTTGCGACGCACAAACCAATTCGACACTTCATCACGGACAAAATCTTGCAATAATCGAGTGGCTCTGAACACATCAAATTGTTCCATCCATGAACGGTACTCAGCAATAACTGTATGTAATTTCGATAAAATCCACCTATCTATTTCCGGTCTTTCTTGAACAGGAATATTATCCTCATTGCCCGTAAATTCATCAATATTTGCATAAAGAGCAAAGAAATTATATGACTGCGTTAAAGTACGGAAAAAGTCTGCGATAACGGTTGTTTTTAAATCATCAATATTAAAGAGTGTTGGTCGCCAAGGCGGATTATTTGTCATAAAATACCAACGAGCAGCATCAGCACCATATTCATCCATTAATTCAAAAGGATTTACAGCATTTCCTTTTGATTTCGACATTTTTTGTCCTTTTTTATCAAGAACTAATTCATTGACAATAATTCCTTTGTAAGCAGGTTTTCCAAAAACTGCCGTTGCTATATTATGAAGTGTATAGAACCATCCGCGTGTTTGATCAATTCCTTCGGCAATAAAATCAGCGGGAAAACTTTTCTCGAACATTTCCTTGTTTTCAAAAGGATAGTGCATTTGTGCAAATGGTACACAGCCGGAATCGAACCACACATCAATCACTTCATGAACACGACGATATATTGTGCCATTTTTTCTGAAGACAACTCTGTCAACAAAAGGACGATGCAAATCAATTTCAACCCCCGATTCACTTACAGGTACAAAAATTCCTTCTCGTACTTCATATTCACCATCCATAAGTTCAGCAATTGAACCAACAGCAAATATATCTTTCCCATCTTCACTCACCCAAATAGGAAGCGGTGTCCCCCAATATCTATCACGTGAAAGAGACCAATCTTTTACTTCATCTAACCAATTTCCGAATCTGCCGGAACCAATCTCGGGCGGCTGCCATGTGATAGTTTTATTAAGAGCAACCATATCATCACGGTATTCGGGAGATTTAATAAACCAGGAATCTCGAGCATAATACATCACGGGATTATCGGTTCGCCAACAATGAGGATATTTATGCAAATAATCAAAAGCATTTTTATAGATTTTTCCTTTTTCTTTCAATGCCCGCACCAAATCTCTGTCAGCGCCCTGTTCTTCTCGATCAGCATAGCGGAAATTTTTAATTGCTCTTCCTGCAAACTCACCAACTTCATCTGTAAAATGACCATTCGGTGTGACGGGTTGTAACATTGGTAGCATATATTGTTTCGACATTTCAAAGTCATCAACACCAAACGCCGGAGCTATGTGCACTACTCCTGTACCATCTTCCGTTGTAACAAAATCACCGGTAAGAACTGTGAGTGCATTCGGATAGATCTCTTTATCAATAGGACAATAATCCCAAATTTTTTCATATTGAGTGCCGATTATTTCTTTTCCGGTAAATGACTTAAGCACAGTATATTCGCCCTCTAAAATCGCCAACCGCGATTCAGCCAATACTACGCGAGTAGTCACTTTTTCATTTTGAATCTGTCGAGTGTTTTCAACAAGTAAATAGGTAATATCTGCCCCAACAGCAAGTGCGACATTGGCGAAAAGTGTCCAAGGAGTTGTCGTCCACACGAGTATTGAAGCATCTTGTAATTCCCGTAGAGGCGATGCCGTAATCTTCAGTTGAAGATATGTATTGGCATCTTTTACTTCTTTGTAATTCAATGATAATTCATGAGTAGAAAGCGGTGTTCCAATAGTCGGGCTTTGAGGAATCACTTTATAGCCCTTATAAATCAGACCTTTTGCAAAAAATTGCGATAAAGCCCACCATACTGATTCCACGTATTCATTTGTACAAGTAATGTAAGCATCATCCAAATCAACCCAATAGCCCATTCTATCGGTAAAGGTGCGCCAGCCGGCAGATGCTTCAATGTTTGAGTAAACGAAGTCTTTACATGCACTGTTAAATTTGTCAATCCCAATTGTTTCTATATCTGATTTTTGTTTTAAGCCAAGTCGTTTTTCAACCTCAATTTCAACAGGTAAGCCATGAGTATCCCAACCGGCTTGACGGCGAACATAGTGCCCGGTCATCGTTTTGTAACGACAAATCATGTCTTTCAATGCACGTGCAATAAGATGATGTACACCCGGCTTCCCGTTCACAGTGGGCGGTCCGTCATAGAACGAAAACCACGGGGAGTTCTGACGTATTTCCAATGATTTGTGAAAGATATCATTATCCTGCCAAAAAGCGAGGATTTCCTTTTCAATCGCCGGATAATCTAGCTTGTCTGTAAATTGTTTGAACATATCTTTTTGTGACATAAGTTGAAATATAGCTTACAAAAATACTTGTTTTTAGTGGACAATACACTTATGATTTTTCAGTTTGTGAGATAATGCTCGCCAAAGGGAATTTAATCGTAAACATTGTTCCTTTGCCAAGTTGACTTTCTACGTCAATAGTTCCATGATGAGATTCGACAATCCACTTGACGATTGCAAGTCCTAATCCGGTCCCGTCAACATCACGTGAACGTGCCTTATCAACACGAAAGAAACGATCAAAGATATGTTCCAGACAATCATCAGGAATACCGACTCCTGTGTCTGAAATTCGTATGACAGCACATTGGGAATCGGTTTA
>JAFLBY010000198.1 GCA_017302855.1 Candidatus Kapaibacterium sp. | reverse complement strand
ATAGTATTCAAGTGACGGTCTATGAAAAACCGACTATTGTTCCTGCACCTGATTATACATTATGTCCGGGTGAAAGTGTACGCATCGGAAGAATGAATACTCCCGTTTTTGAATATTCTTGGTCGCCACCCGATTATTTGGATAATCCCAAAAGTGCAAACCCACTATGCACGCCCGAAAAAAATATGCAATATATTCTCACAGTAAAAAACAATAATGGTTGTGAAAATTATGATACTGTCAATGTCACTTTGGGTGGTGAATTATCCGTTTTTGCAGGTGCAGACACAAGTGTTTGCACAGGTGAACAAATACAATTAAATGCCAGCGGTGCAGAAAATTTCTCTTGGTCGCCTACGGATGGATTAAGTAATGCCACAATCGCAAATCCAATCTTTACAGGAACTTCCACCACACAATATATAGTCACGGGAAAATCAGGAAATTGTGAAGGTAAAGATACGATACTTGTTACTGTGAATGAAAAACCAATAATAATTGCCTCTGAAAATAGAGAAATTTGTGTGGGTGATACAGTACATTTATCAGCCAAAGGAGCTACAGAATATTCTTGGTCGCCTGCCGATGGCTTAAATAATGCGACTATTCCCAATCCAATATTTAACGGCACAAAAACCACAGAATATATTGTCACAGGGAAAAACGGCAATTGTTCCGACAGTAAAAAAGTGATCATTACAGTGAATGAAAAGCCGACATTGTTGGTGTCAGAAAATAGAGAAATTTGTGCGGGCGATACAGTGCATTTATCAGCTAAGGGAGCTTTAGAATATTCTTGGTCGCCTGCCGAAGGATTGAATAATGCGACTATTGCCAATCCGATATTTAACGGCACAAAAACCACAGAATATATTGTTACAGGAAAAACAGGTAATTGTTTTGATAGTAAAAAAATACTCATTACAGTGAATGAAAAGCCGACAATATCGGTTTCAGAAAACAGAGAAATCTGTCTTGGCGATACAGTACATCTTCGTGCAAATAATGCTGATAATTATCTGTGGACACCGAGTACATATCTCAATAATGCGACTATTGCCAATCCGATAGCGCAACCAACAGAAAATATCACTTATACTGTTCGAGGCACAAATGCTAATGGTTGTTATGAAGAAAAAACTATTTCTATAACCATTAACAATGATCAAGAAAAAACAATTTCTTTGCAATTATCCGACACAGCACAGTATGCACCCGGTACTATTGTTCCCGTGAAAATAATTATTCCCGCAGGTCTTGCACAAACGACAGTAACACTGAATTATGATCCATGTTGTGTGCGCTGTGACAGTATTTTTACACCGAACACAGGAATTTCCACCGTATTTCTTCGCAATAATGCACTTCGATTTACAAGTATTTCACCGAATAAACAAGAAAAAGAAATTATGTTGCCTTGCACAATCTATTTACCGCCCGATAGCAGAAAAAGTGAAAAATTCACACTTTCCGATATTATTCACAGTGAACAATGTCTTATAGTGCGCGGCAATAATGATGAAATTCTGTATGATCCGAGTTGTGCATGGCAATTTCGCGGTGTGCAACAAACGGGACGTTTCGGCATTGAATCTGACGGTACAATAGCTCGATTATTCACGGGTTATGGCGGCGCAATTACCGTAAAAATATTCGACTTGACAGGCGTGGAAGTATGGGATTATTCATCACTTTATAATTCCACCGACATGCAAGAAATATCATTACCATCATTATCAAGCGGCATATATATTATGCAAGCAAGCAATGGCGTTTGGCATGATGAATGTGTGATGATGAAGTAGGGAGTCCGCTCAATAACATGGAAAGATACAACATCGCATGATGCAATACATTACTATCTTATTGTTTTGTATAATGCTAACTCTACGCAATCCGAATAAGAGTTTCTCGTCATAGACTCATACATAAGTATATCCCTGATGGCATAGCATCGGGGATTTTTTTTATTATATGGAGTAAAATATGAAAAAATTTGTGCTGTATATTGCAATGAGTATTGACGGTTATATTGCAAAGCATGATGATGATATTTCATGGCTTTCCATTGTTGAACGAGAAGGCGAAGATTATGGATACCATGATTTTATTCAATCTGTTGATACGGTTATTTTGGGCAGAAAAACTTATACAAAAGTTATGTCAATGACCGATGAGTTTCCGCATAAACATAAAAAAACATATATACTATCGCGAACACCGAAAGCAAACGAAGGTAATATTGAATATTACAATGGCGATATTGCAGCACTCTTAGAAAAAATACGTCAGGAAAATACTATGCAAGGTATTGTGTTCTGTGATGGCGGTGCTGATATTGTTCAACAATGTTTACAGACACATCTTTTTGATACCATTATTATTTCTATTATTCCGATATTACTCGGCGGTGGTATTCGTTTATTTTCAAGCGAATATCCATTGCAGCGTATGGAATTAGTACGCAGTGCGACATTCCCTTCGGGCTTAGTTCAAGTATGGTATAAAAAATACGAGGAATAATCATTGTACTTCGTCATTACTCCCTCAAGAGGCGAGGGAGTAATGCAATATTTTTTACTCAAACTCCTTTTGTCAAAGCGACGGCAGCGGCTGCAATACCCGGCAATGAATCTGAATATGTTGTAATATACGTATCCGCATCGAAGGAAGAGCGTATATATGGGCTGCCGAGTAAAATTGCAATCATTGGTCTGCCATTCGCAATACGTTGAGCAGCTTCATTAATCTTTGGCGCAATACCAACGGTTCCTGTATGGGAACGAGCTCGTATAAATAATGCAAATATCACAATATCCGCCGTGGCTGTTTGTTCGCGATAAGCGTCAATTTCTTCATCGGTTATGTCTGCATTCATAAAACCGAAATCACAATCATTTTCCACAATTTGTTGCACAAAATGAAAAAAATTAACACCCGGTTGGGGATTATCATTTTGCATGACAGCAAAGGCGGCAAATGACTTCGATTCAGGAAGAGGAATAAGCCCGCGATCGCCACTGATACGCACTGCCGCGCGCGCTGCATGAAATGCCATACTGCCATATTCTTGTAAATTCACCGCTGCTATTTCTTGTTCAGCAAAACACCATTGTTTTTCTTTATCAATGCGCAATGATGATTCAATTAGTCTTTGGTGAATGTGCGGATTATTCATGGCATATTGCGCTAATCCCTCAATAGCTTCTTGCGGGTTTTGGGGCAATAAAACAACATCTATGCCTGCTTCAATGGCAGCAATGGCTGCTTGTTCTGATGTATATATTGATGTAATTGCTCCCATATCTAAAGCATCGGTGACAATTATGCCCTTAAATCCTAATTTTTTGCGTAATAAATCTGTCACCAAAGGAAATGATAAAGAAGCAGGGGCACCGCTTGCATCTAAGGACGGAACAGCTAAATGTCCCATCATGACTGAGCGAACTCCGGCTTCTATGGCTTTTTTGAAGGGTAATAGTTCATGATTTCTCAAGTGTTCAGCCGATATTGACAATACCGGTAATCCAAGATGTGAGTCTGTGGCGGTGTCGCCGTGACCGGGAAAATGTTTTGCACATGCAATCACATGATGGGCTTGCGTGCCATGAATCCAACGAACGCAATGGCTCATCACTCGTGCAGGGGTTTCGCCAAAAGATCGAATATTCACAATAGGATTTTGAGGGTTTGAATTAATATCACAAACCGGAGCAAAATTCCAATGTACTCCCAAGGCACGAGTTTCATGCGCTACCGCCGCCGCTATTTTTTCTGTCATATCACCGTCATCAGCCATACCAAGTGCCATCGCATGGGGAAAATCCGTTCCGCCATGAATACGCATTGAAATTCCATATTCAAAATCGCCGCTGAAAAGCAATCGTCCGCCACCAAGAGTTTGCAATTCTTGTATCATGGTGCGCACATGCTCAAGCTCACCTTTGAACACACAAAATCCGCAAACTCCGGCATGAATAAGTGCATGGATAGTATTTCTGTAATCTTCATTGAGGCGATATTCTTCCGGCTCAAGCCGAGGCATAATAACCGATGCTGCCAATATTCGCATTTTCTCTATGCTTACTGTCATATAGTTCTTTCATAATCGTGTCGAATTATTGGCAAAATTAGAGGAATAATTGTCGTTAAAATGTATGAAAGGTAGTTTTTTATCACAATTGTCTGTCATTCATCAAGTGGCTTTTTACATTCCATGATGTGCATATATGCTTTTACCATACTATGAAATCCTATTTTTGCACAAATTTTCCGCCTAATATGATTGAAAATACTACGATATTTACCCGTGAAGAACTCTTTTCTTTATTTGGGGAAGAACATTGTCATCATTTGCCGATTGAGTGCACAAGTGTTACGACAGACACGCGATTTTTACATAGCGGAGCACTTTTTATTGCATTGTCGGGAGAACGTTTTGATGGGCATGACCATGTTCGTTCGGCGATAGACAAGGGTGCTTGTGCAGTGATGATTCTTCATGAAAAAGCGGCTATCTATTCTGATCTACCTCATATTGCCGTTGATGATACCCTCTTTGCACTTGGTGAATTAGCTCGTTTTCATAGGGATAAGTTTTCGATTCCGATTATTGCCATTGCGGGAGCAGCCGGAAAAACTTCGACCAAAGAACTTATAGCTCATTGTTGTGCCGCACAAGCCATAACTCTCAAAACAGAATCCAATTACAATAATCGTATAGGGGTGCCGCTTACTTTGCTGCAATTACAGACATATCATCAAGCAGCAGTCATAGAAATAGGCACAAATGAACCCGGCGAAATTGAAAGACTTGCTCATATTGTTGCACCTACGGTAGGGGTTATTACCAATATCGGAAAAGAGCATTTAGAAAAACTTATTGATCTTGATGGAGTAGAAAAAGAAGAAACAGCACTTTTTAGGTTTCTGGAGACCAATAAAGGCATACCGGTTATTAATCTTGATGATGAACGATTAGCCCGATATGTCGGTATCAACAAAGCTGTTACTTTTAGCACTCGTACTCATGCGGATATTGCAACGACACATACGTTTGATGCAGAGCTGCATCCACAACTGACATTGTGCTATCAAAACAGCATTGCACCATGTGTGCTCAAGACCATAGGACCCACTGCCGTACTTAATGCCACTGCGGCTATTGCTGCTTGTCTTGCTGCGGGTATGGAACTTGGCTCTGTGCTGAAAGCTCTTGCAGAATATACTCCTGCCGAAACGCATGGCTATGCGCGTATGGTAGTACAAAAAATACATGGAATTACTTTTCTGAATGATTGTTACAATGCCAATCCCGAATCTATGGCACTTGCCTTGAACACCCTTTATGAGTATCCGGCTCACGGCAAAAAAATTGCAGTACTCGGCGATATGCGTGAATTAGGCGATGCCACAGACATTGAACATCAAGTTCTCATAAACAATGCAATTACCAAAGCGCATCATCTGATTGTCATAGGCGAATATTGTATAAACGCTGCGCTGAGAATCCAAGCGGATACCATAAGCATTGCTGCAAGCCATGAACAATGTGCTGAACAGTTACGCACTTTGTCTAAGACTGACGATATCGTTCTTATCAAGGGGTCGCGGGGCATGAGAATGGAAAAAGTAATCGAATTATTCAATCTGTAACGATATAAACTATAAAAATTGAGCAACATAACTCTATGAAACAGGCAAGCTCACTGCGTTTTGTGTTTATTGATATTATGCGCGGCATAGCTGCACTTTGGATGATTGAAACTCATGTCCTCAATGAGTTTATCAAACCGGAATATCGAGAAGGATGGTTCTA
>JAFLBY010000197.1 GCA_017302855.1 Candidatus Kapaibacterium sp. | reverse complement strand
GAAAACGTCTATTGACCATTAAGCCGCCCTCAAAAGCAGAAGAAATCGCCGCAATGAAAAAAGCCCTGCCCCAAGTTTTTGCTTTGGAAGCGTGGGGTATTCCCTTTAGTAAACCCAAAGAAAATACGGTGAAAGCAAAATTTCAACAAGTGACCCCCACTATGAACTTTGGAACATTGTCTATTTTACTTAGTGTGGAAACAGAAGTTGCCGACACATCTATTCTTCCCGATGGCACTATATCCTTATCAAAGCATAATCTTGGCAGAACGATTACCACTACATATAGCAATAATCAGATTCAAGGGGCATATATTCCTGCTACGGAAGAATATGCCGCATCATATTTAAAATACAGAGAACCAATTCTTTATTCTAATCTTTCTTATGGGTTTATTAGAAAAAATCATAGAATACCCGAAGATTCTCTAAGTCCTTTTTTTATCTCTCGCATACCTACTTTGGAACAAGGTAAATATTTTCTTAACTATGGAAGATTAAAAAAAGAATATGGATTAACAACATTCAACACTCTCACACTAGGTGTACTTGAATATAATCAGGCACAAAAAGGATTTATATATATGAATCATTGGAATCATATTTTTTGTAAAATACTTCTTCGTGATACTATTATCAAGTTCCAATTTTCCGGCTTACTCCATTGCGCTGTTCCCAATAATCCAAAACCTCTCTTATTGACGCATACCGACACCATGCGCTATTTTGTGAATGATATTTTTTCAAATTCTCGAAATTTCTTTGTCCTTATTCAACCCTATAGTCCACAAAAAGCTTCTGACTACTATATTATCCAGCGATATAATTGGGATGGAACTCTTGAGCGTGAAATACCGATATATTCTGACGATGATAAAATCCTACGCATAAATATAGCGGGCTGTACGGAAGAATCTCTGTATGTTCTGGTAAAATTGGCAAAAAAAGGACATATACTGCAAAAATTGTCCGTCAAAGAATAACACCTGCCTTCAATGAATCTTTGACGATAATAGTAAAACCACAATTCCCCATTTCTTCTATCTAATGACAGGATACATGCCGTTTCGCCGTAGTTTTGCACTTACCAATCACATTTTCGTGCATACACTATGGATACTAAACAAGACTCTATCGCTGATATTGGTGTCATTATCGGGCGGTTTCAGGTACATGATTTACATACAAGCCATATAGAACTTATTGAAGGGGTTATGGCAAAACACCGTAAAGTTGTCTTATTTCTCGGTGTCAGCCCTGCTCTTGTAACCAAACGCAATCCCTTGGACTTTGTCTCACGCAAAGAAATGATTCTTGCTCGTTTCCCGCAACTGACCGTCTTGGCATTGCCCGATGTGCGCTCTGACCAAGAATGGAGTTTGACTCTTGACCGTCGCATACGTGAGGTTTTGCCTGTCGGAAAAATTATGCTCTATGGGCGCAAAGAAGGCGTTTTGGAACGCTACCGAGGCGAATTTCCCATGACAGAATTAGAGCCGACAATTTATGTGAGTGGCACGGAAGTACGCAAAAATATCAGCAATGAAGTCATGACCTCACGAGATTTTCGCGCTGGCGTTATATATGCCGCTTATAATCAATATGACAAAGTATTTACGGGTGTGGATGTGGCTGTGATGAAAGGACATAATGTCTTATTGGCACGCAAGCCCAATGAAACTGAATGGCGATTTATAGGAGGTTTTGCCTTACCCGAAGACACATCGTTTGAAGATACGGTGCGGCGTGAAGTACGCACTGAGGCATGTATTGAAATTCAAAATATTCGCTACATAGGCAGCATGAGAATTGATGATTGGCGCTACAGAGAAGAATCCGATAAAATCATTTCCTTATTTTATTGTGCCGACTATGCCGCCGGACATATAGAACCCAATGATGATATAAGCGAATTGCGATTAGTACCCATCCATGAATTCACGGCATCAATGCTTGTCGAAGAACATCGTCCCCTGTTCAATCTGCTTAACAGCACAATGATGTTTCACCAAGAAGAAATCGGATAAATAATCATGCACTTAGATATACTTGCCTTTGGCGCACATCCTGACGATATAGAACTTTCTTGCGGCGGTTCATTGGCTGCCATGATCGGCAAGGGCTATACCGTAGGAATATGTGATCTCACACGCGGTGAATTGGGTTCTCGCGGCACAGCCGAAACACGTGCCCTCGAAGCCGAAAAAGCGTCTGCCATACTTGGTATTCATGAACGCATAAATCTCGGCATACCCGATGGCGATATTAGTGTCAATAATGAATATATTCTTGAAATTGTGGCGGTATTGCGCCATTATACTCCGCGTATTATTCTTATCCCCGCTCATAAAGACCGTCATCTTGACCATGAATATGCCCATCAATTATTGCGTAAATCAGTATTTATGTCCGGTATGACAAAAATTGAAACAATGTATCATGGCATCACCCAAAATCCATATCGCCCGAAATATATGTTTTCTTATATGCAAAGCTATCATTTCGAGCCTGATTTTATTGTGGATATTTCCGAGCATTTTTCAACAAAAATTCAAGCTATTCAAGCATATTCAACGCAAGTATATGTGGAAGGTCAGCACGATGAACATGCACCGCAAACATTTATTTCTACCCCCGCATTTATGACAATGCTCACCGCACGGTCACAATATTTGGGTTCGCTCATCGGCGCAAGCTATGGCGAAGGATTTAAAACAATTGAGCCGCTCGGTATTTCCGGTTTTGATATTTGGATGCAATAATACTATGGGAATAAAAACAATTACCGCACCGTCGGAAGAAATACTTGCTTTACGCAATCCCGATGATATTCATCTTTCGGTGAATGAAATATTTTATTCTATTCAGGGCGAAGGTTTACGTGCAGGCACACGATGCGTTTTTGTACGCTTGCAGGGCTGTTCTTTACGCTGTGCTTGGTGCGACACGCCATATTCATTACAACATAAAGGCGGCACGCCGATGACCGGAACGGAAATAATCGAAATTTGTCGTCACTATGAATGTAATTTTATTGAATTTACCGGTGGTGAACCATTAGAACAACATGCCGTCCTGCCTTTAATGTCATTATTATGCGATGAGGGATATACAGTAGCTGTGGAAACAGGCGGACATATTGATTGCCGCTATGTTGATCCGCGTATTATTAAAATTATTGATATGAAATGTCCCGATTCCAAAATGATGTCGCTCAATAATTATGATAATCTTACCATATTGCAACCGCATGATGAAATAAAATTCGTTATTGCTTCTCGCGAGGATTATGAATGGGCAAAAAAAATTACTGCCGATTATGATTTGACCCATAAAGCAGCGGCTGTGCTTTTTTCCGCAGTATTTTCAACATTAGAGTTCAAACAATTAGTCGAATGGATTTTGGAAGACAGCTTAGACGTTCGTTTCCAATTACAAGTCCATAAATTCGTATGGGATCCGAATCAACGTGGAGTATAATTTGTGAAAAATACAGGCGAAAAACAACCCTTAACGGAAAGACAACAACAAGTCTTTGATTTTATTGTTTCAACCCTTCATAACCAAGGTTTTCCGCCCACATTAAAAGAAATATGTCGTCATTTTTCTTTTGAGTCCACACGTACTGCCTATGATTGCCTAAAAATACTCGATAAAAAAGGATATATTCGTAAAGGAAACGGAAAATCACGCGGCTTGGCTATTCTCCATACCGAAACGCAATCAACATCAGTTGACATGCCCGTTTCCGATACAATCACCTTTTTGTCTAATGATGGTTTGCACAAAACAAAAGCAATCTATTTTGACACAATGTTTTTTGGAAATAATGAGAATATTATTGCGGCAATTTGCTCAGATAATGGTATGAAAAGTGAAGGATTCGCCGAAGGTGATATACTTTTTGTAATACCGTCACCCCCTACTATTGGCGATATTGTCTTGGCATCTGTTGAGGATATTCTTTTGGCACGACGGTATTACTCCACAGAAAAATATAATGAATTACAGGCGACAGAAAAAGGTTTTCCCAAAATAAAATTTTTCTCCGGTGACGATGATGTACGTATTATTGGAAAAATCATCGGGGTATTTCATTCATTTTAATCTTCGTTTATTATGCAAAAAAAAATTGTTTTACTCGGCTCCGGTGAATTAGGTAAAGAATTTGTTATTGCAGCGCAGCGTATGGGGCAATATATAATTGCCGTTGATTCATATCTCGGCGCACCTGCAATGCAAGTGGCTCATGAATATGAAGTTATACCGATGCTTGACGGCGATGCACTCGATGCTGTCATTGCCAAACATCAGCCCGATATTATTGTACCGGAAATTGAGGCAATACGCACAGAACGTCTTTATGACTATGAGCAACAAGGTATTCATGTAGTGCCAAGCGCAAAAGCTGCAAACTTTACCATGAATCGTCGTGCCATACGCGATATGGCAGCACAAGAACTCGGATTAAAAACCGCTGCATATACATATGCTTCTACTTTTGAAGAATTTGAGCACAATGTTCAAAAAATCGGTATTCCTTGCGTTGTCAAACCATTAATGTCTTCATCCGGTAAAGGGCAATCGGTCATTAAATCTGTGGACGATATTCCGAAAGCATGGGCTATTGCTGCCGAAAAAGGCAGAACGGGAGATAATGATGTTATTATTGAAGAATTTATTGATTTTCACACGGAAATTACTTTATTAACAGTAACGCAAAAAAATGGCGAATCATTATTTTGTCCTCCTATAGGACATCGCCAAGAACGCGGTGATTATCAAGAAAGCTGGCAACCCGTGGCAATGAGCCAAGAACATATACTCGAAGCACAAAATATTGCGCGAAAAGTGACCAATGCTTTAACCGGTGCAGGTATTTGGGGTGTTGAATTTTTTCTTTCGGATAATGGAGTTTATTTTTCCGAATTATCGCCAAGACCCCATGATACGGGCATGGTAACATTAGCGGGAACGCAGACATTTTCGGAATTTGAATTACATCTCAGAGCAATTTTAGGATTACCCATTCCTGTCTTACAAGCAGAAAGAACAGGTGCAAGTGCCGTTATTTTATCATCGGGTGAAAGTACATCGCCGCGCTATGAAGGAATTGAAAATGCACTAAGTCTTGAAAATACAGATATTAGAATTTTTAATAAACCGGTGGCACGTCAGTATCGTCGCATGGGTGTAGCATTAGCGTATGGCTCTTTGGATGAGTCCACTGATGATATTCGCGCTAAAGCCAAAGCAGCGGCTGATGCAGTGCATATTATCTTGTAAAGTATTATTGTTTGATACTCCATTCCCTCACTATTCACGAAATGGTGAGGGATTTTTTTTTATGCATCTTGAAGAATCTGTTCATGACAAAAATATTTTTTGAAAAAAAGTTTGGATTGCAATATCTTTTTTCGTAAGTTAGCCTCAGTGATTGTCACCTGTTGCGTGGAAAGTCCTTTCGCCAACACTCTGTACAACCGCAAAATTCTCCCATTCACTATAAAAGGTGAGCTATGGAAACCATACTTACTCATTATCGGCAGTTTCCTCAGCACTCTGACTCTCTCAAAGGGCTGATGTTCAATCCATGTAATGTTCCCAATCATACAAATTTGAACAGTAATCAAACACTTTATGCCAGCCGACCGATTTGTTGGAAAAAAGAAACAAGTTCACAAGGAGGACCTTTCGGCAGTATTAATCGTATGAAATTATCGCCATGCGATGTTGCAGGATGTTGTGTTACCAAATATTGTTATAGAGTCAGTTCCACCGGTCAAATTACACTGGTAGAATTAGCTTCCGCACCATGTCCTGATCCAAATA
>JAFLBY010000196.1 GCA_017302855.1 Candidatus Kapaibacterium sp. | reverse complement strand
CTTGGTGCAAATATACTCTGTGTTTGTGCATTTCGCACTTGAAGCTGATATTGTCCTACAGGGATAGTATTGAGATCTATTGTTTGTTTATTGTGTATTTGATATATACCCACATTCCGACCATACATATCATACATCATCACATCATATATATCACTGCTTGCTTGTGCATCTTCAATTTCTATGGTCAATGTACCTTCACTCGGATTAGGATATGTGCGAATACGTGAGCTGAGGGGATTGTTCAAATTATCATCAATCGCACTTGGTAATTGTCCGCGACCAAACCATAATGATTCATTAAAACAATCAGTACCTTGTGCATCTGATTCAAAGACAATCTTCACGCTATCGGTTTTGTCCATTGTCGGCTCAAAACACACCATTTTGGCAAAATACTCTCCGCCGGGTTGTACTTTAAAAGGAAAAGTCATCGTTGAGGTAAATGGTAAACGAATACCTGTTATACCCGTTACCATCAATGTATCCGTACCCTTATTCACAATACGTATCCCATCGTCAGTACCCACAGATTTACATTTTTTCGTGTTCACCAGCACATCGCCCGCATTCCATATTTTTTCTACATCAATACATGGGCGCACACCACGACCTTTTACCGGAGATTGCAACACGAAGCAATTTGTTTGTACTATGAGAGTATCTATGGTAAGCTCTGCATCATCATCACTTTTACCTTCTTTTATCGGCGTAAAATCGAGTGTCACAGCAACCGATTGCCCGGGCTTCACTGTCAATGGCGAGGGAAAAGTATTGGTAATTTTATACTGTTTATTCGCAGCAAGCGAAATTTTATTAATGATTATGTCATTCGTTCCTTTATTATTAATTTTTATTTCCATAGTCTTTGATGTACCAAGGCGGACTTTACCAAATTGGTTTATTGAGGGCTCTATGTCAATCTTGTCCGCGCTGTACTTAACGGTATCATACGAGTAATTATCTGCCTGATCATTGAGAATAATTATGGCATAAGCATCTTTTGTTTTATCAATAACCCGAAGTTCATATTGAGCTCGCGTTACTTTGGGTTCACGTGTGAGTGTTTGCGGAGATACTAATGTAAGAGCATAATTAACGCTTACCGGAGTACGCAAAGCAATCCCCATAATGCCGGTATCTTCTTGCAAAGAATCTTGTCCTTGTGCAGCCGATGTTCCCACACGCGAATCTTTGACTAATTCTGTTGCTTCGCAAATATAATCACCACACGATGCGGTTTTTGTAATTTGTGGGGCAACAGTATCAAATACTGAAAGATTACGAAAACCCATAGCAGCGGGCCATCCATAACCTGCAAAGTTACTGAAGCCGTAAATATAACCGCCAAAACGTGTGTTTGCCTGTATTGAATGATGCCCGGGCCTAGCAAATGGTATATGCCCCCAATAATAATTTGAACCGGGGATACGATTCAATAAAATTTGCGGATATTTTTTGTAAAGAGTATCGCCATCAAACACAATTGACCGTAATTTCTTTTGACTTGGATCAACCTTCGGATCATCGCCTTCAGCTATAATACCAAACCAGTTTTTATTAAAGTCGGAATTAGTAGGTGTCTGAAATATTGCAGAATTGACATATTGTTCTACGGGTGTTAGCACAATCATAAATGGGTCAAATCCATCCCCATTATCCCAATTGTCAGAATACGCATACTGACATATCATAATCGGCTTATTAGATTTCCAGACAGAAACACCACGAATACCTTCTGTTTCACCTCTGCCGTACCAATAATTAAAATCTTCCCAAAAATCGCCTGCTTTCGCTAATTTTATTGTTCGGCGGCCAAGCTCAGTGCCTTCTTTTTTATCCATATATACCATATCTACGACAGTACTATCCTGCGCAGCGACGACACGGAAAAAATCGCCTTTATTGTCGCGTGCAAATTCAACCGAATAAAAAGTTTTGCCCCATGCCGTTACAGGCGGCATCATTTCTACAATGTGGTCTCGACCATTTTGTGCATTAAAAGGAATAATTACTCGTTGATGGAAGGAAATAAGCCCAATCGGTTTATCACCTGTTATGCTGCTGCCGCTTAAGTCAAAACCACCTTGTGTAGTTCCATCGCCCATAACACTATACGTATCGCCTTTATCAAGAATAACTGACCATGTATCGCCTATTCTGCGTTTATTAACAGTTCTGGCAATAGATTTTCCTTTCCCTTTGAGTTCTATGCTTACCTTGGTTTGATCTTCTTTCGCAATAATGGTAAAACCCGTTTTCCATGGTCTTACTTCTGCAAAATCATAATAGCTGTTATGAATATATTTTGTGCCCCATACATTGGTTGGGATAGCAAGATAGCCATCGGAACTCACTGACTTATAATTAAGGACATAGACGGATATTGGTTGCGGAGCTGAAATACGAATACCATGCTTCACTATTTCTTCACTTTTCCAAATTTCCCATGCCCAATTGGCTGTTTGCTTTAAAGAAGAGAAAGTGACCACTTTGAATGCTTTAAGTTTTTCGGTACGTAGATAACCGAAACCCGGTGCCTCGATAGTTACTTCCGTATCATACATTGATGTCACATAAAATTCGAGAGAGTTTACCGGTTGTTGCGGGTCATCATTGCCCGGCACGGCAAGCCAAAACTCAGTGCCTTGTGCAGAATTTTGAAATAACTCCGTAGGGAAGTTTTGGGCTGTGAGGGAAGAAAATAGAGAAAAATAGGTGACGATGACAAAAAATGATGTCATCATCATACGAGTAAAAGGGAGAAAACACATAATTGTATTATAAAAAATTGAATAAAAAACAGAATTGTAAGATATGAGGCACTTGGTTATTTTGCATGACATATAGGAATATCGTTGAATGATGAAATATATGATGGTGAACAGAGTGCGGCTTTCGACAACCATCGTCTTTGCACACCACATGAAGCCGGATACAGTGTTTTTTTTCCATATCTCATCACAATACTATCCATAGCTTTTATAGCATTGTGATAATGTTGCTTTGTGTATTTCGAGGGAAACAGCGAATGCTGCGCTGCATCTTCGGGACATAATCCTGTGAATATTACCCCTCCTTTTGCATAATGATATCCTTTTTTATAGATGGATTTCAATGCTTGTTGTGCTGTTTCTATGATAAAAAGAGTATTATGCGAAGGAGGTATGATGGCTATCGTTTTTTCTTGAAAATATTGGGGCAAATCGTCTCTGAATCTATTTGTTCGAATAAAAACCGTGATTGCGGATGCAACCAGACGATGTCGGCGCAATGAATATGCAGCAAAAGAAGCATATAAAGTAATGGCTTTCGACAACTCATCATAGTCTGTGAGCATTTTCCCAAAAGTTCTCGAATGCATTAGTGTTTTTCGAGCTGCTTGCAATGATGTAAGAGAAATACAAGAAATTCCACGTAATTCATAACATATTCTGAGACCAACAATCGAAAGATTTTTTTTAATCATCGCCTCATCGGCATCGCGTAACTGTCGTGTATTTTCAATACCTCGTGACAATAAAAATCGTGCATATCGCCTTCCTATTCCCCATACATCGCTACACGGTATGGATTCCAACATGGCTTCATGGTCTTGAATATCTCTTTGCCAATCCACGATGGCATTGAAACTTTTATTCTTTTTAGCAATTTTATTGGCAATTTTAGCTAATGTTTTTGTCGGTGCAATGCCAATACTTGTAGGAATACCTGTCCATTGCATAATACGTTGCCGAATAGTATGGCACCATTCGCGATAGTCTTTATCATCGGGACAATACACAAAAAATTCGTCTATGGAATATTGGTCACTATCTTCGCACAAAGAACGCACAGTTTCTCTGACGCGTCGCGACATATCCGCATATAATGAAAAATGAGAAGAGAATATGTGAACATTATATTTCCGAAAAATATGTTCCCATTGAAAAGCCGGCGCACCCATGGGAATACCAATATCTTTTGCTTCTTGAGAGCGAGAAACCACACAACCGTCATTGCTGCTTAAAACAACAACCGGCTTACCTTCAAGCGATGGATTAAAAACCCGCTCGCATGACACAAAAAAATTGTTACAATCTATGAGAATAACCGATTTCATCGCAAACCATTGATACAATTTGTTGCAACACCCCACAAAGTGATAGTTTCATCAATTTCAATGGGCACATAATCTTTATTCGCAGCAACCAGTAGATGCTTTTTTCCTTGTATGCGATATATTTTCACTAAAAATTCACCATCAACAACAGCAATTACAGTATTGCCGTCCGCAGGTTCAAGAGATTTATCCACAACAAGAATAGAACCATCGTAGATACCCATATCACGCATGGAATCTCCTCTGACTCGCAATAAAAATGTTGAAGTTTTATTCTGCACCAAATATTCATTTAAATCTAAGACCGATTCCACAAATTCCTCTGCCGGCAAAGGAAAACCCGCAGATACCGATGATGCAAATAATGGTAAGTCAAGGTGTGTTCTTAATTCAAAAGGTATGATTTCCACCCATGCTTCGGAAGTATTTTTCATATTTTTTTGTTTGATATCTGATTTTTTTCTGCAATATACTGCAATATATAGAAACACATTCAGCATTGCGGACAATGGAATGTACACCGTACTATCCACACATCTGATGATTTGTGTTTTTCAAATCCTTACATAACAAGAATATCATTCGTGAGAATCTTTGAAATCACAGTAACATTCTTGTCGGCTTATCACTCACACAGGGGACTTATGTGCTAAGATATCCGCAATATAAATCATAGCATCATATTGCAAAGGGTATAGCACTGCACAGCAATACACCCGAGTGTTTCTCGCTCGAAAAGACACAAAAAGTATGGCAATGTTACAGAGTTGCAATCGTACACCAAACACTCTTGCAATGAACGAGTGGGAACTGTATTCGCACCCACAAGAACTGTTTTGTATGTGCGGTTTAACAAAGTTATGCGAGATATGTTCGGTCATTTCTCTCATCTCTCGTATTTTTGCCAAAGTTATTAACTGAATGAAAGGAAAAAGATATGTATAATACACTTCCCCATCTTGTTTTACCCCAGATACCCAATCTGCATGAGATTGATGTCTATCGAGCCAATGGCGGCTATGATGCTTATCGTCAAGTTATTACAATGACGCAAGACGAGGTCATCAATGAGGTAAAAAAATCAGGATTGCGCGGTCGCGGCGGTGCTTGTTTTTCTACCGGATTGAAATGGAGTTTCATGCCTAAGGGCAATGATAAACCCAAATACCTTGCCATTAACGGTGATGAATCGGAGCCCGGATCATTCAAAGACCGACAGATTTTTGAGTATAATCCCCATCAACTTATAGAAGGCATCATGATTGCCGGCTATGCGATGGGTATATCGAAAGCATATATTTATATACGCGGTGAATATCATAAATGGGTTGATATGATGGAAGCAGCGGTGCGCCAAGCATACGATAAAGGTATGATAGGCGATGCAATGAAAAAGACATTCAACCATAATTATTCCATTGATATATATGTGCATAAAGGAGCAGGAGCATATATCTGCGGTGAGGAAACATCACTCATGAATTCTCTTGAAGGCGACCGAGCATATCCGCGCTTTAAGCCCCCTTTTCCGGCACAAAAAGGTTTATGGGGTATGCCCACCACGATTAATAATGTGGAAACATTGGCAACAGTGCCCCCAATCATTAAAATCGGCGCGGAAGCATATTCGAAAATCGGTGCAGAAAAACATCCGGGTACATTGCTGTATGGTATAAGCGGTCATGTAAATAAACCGGGTGTGTATGAATTACCAACGGGCACATTACTTACGGATATTATTTACAATGTATGCGGCGG
>JAFLBY010000195.1 GCA_017302855.1 Candidatus Kapaibacterium sp. | reverse complement strand
TGAATCATAAAAATGAGCCCCTCTTCTTTTCTCCCCGTCGGGGAGAAGTCTTTTTCGCCTTCCCCGCGGGGAAGGACGGGATGGGGCTAATCGAAATGCCTCATAGTTTTCAAAGAACGGGGATTTTGATGAAAATACTAAAAGTATGTAGTTTCAAAATTTTTAAAATGCCATGCTATTTGCCGGGCGTTTTTGTTTATGCTAATTCTTCTTTGATTGCAGGGAGTAGAAAAATATCGCCTTTATCGGCTAACTCTCTTATACCCGCTTTTGACGATGCTTTATTTGTGAATGGTATAATGTGATTTCTAAAAAGCTCTTTCAGTTGTTCTATTCTTAAATTGTCGTCCATTGATTCGTCAAAATCAAAAACATTTTTGTAATCATTCGTTTCGCTAGAATTGACGTGTCCCATAGAACTTTTAATTAAATCTTTGGTAGGTAAATAAGTTTTTTCAAAAACTCCTTGTATAAATATTTTGATATTTAGCTGATAATAATTGCCAAAATTTGATTTCTGCAATTCAAGTATAGAAAGGCATTCAGGATTTTCTTTATACCATCCGCTAAATGCCTTTTTAAAATTGTGTTCCTTGGCAACATCACCAAATATATTTTTAAACTCTTTGCTATCCATATCAATACGTATCTAAAACAGTTTTCCAATTTATACCTTTAAACTCTGGCATTGACTGCAATTCCTTCATATACATATTGAGTTGGTTTTGTCCTGCCTTCATAGCCCTTGGATTAAACGGCTTCAACTCATATATAATACCATTTGCAACATCTAAAAAGTCAATTCTCCTGCCACTAGGTAACACATATTCTTTAAACATTTGTTTAGCTGGATTATGTAACCCTGCTTTATATGCCTTGTGCATCTGTTGACCAAGCTGCAAACTGGATTTTGTATAAGTTACCCCCTTAGCGGCAACTACTTACACTTATGCAAAACCCTCTTTCAACCTGTTAATAAATTCATTAAAACTCTTTGCCACAAAATACAAATTAGAATAATCCTTATCGTTTGATATATTATAATCTACTTCATTTTCATGATCCCAAAAATATATACATCCTACGTCTTCCAAATCACAGGAAATACAAATCAAATTTCCTCCAGGATCATGTGCTATTGGTAGTATATGAACAGGAAGTCGTTTTTCTTCTATTTTGTAAGTTTTAATATAATCCTTTAGATTATCATATTCCCCATCATAAATTGCCAAAAACCAATCAATACAAGATTCTGTCCATGTCCCATTTTCATTAAATTTAAAAACGTTTGGTGAACATTGTCCGCCATTTTTTTGGAGTAAATGTTCTTTATATTCACCAGGGAAGTTTAAGCCAATATATTTTTCTACCTCCTCAATTTGAGTAAGATTTAGCTGCCATTCTGTTTGCGAAAAAGTTGCCATAATTATTACTATTACAATTTTTAATATTTCCATAATGAAAATCCCCCCGTATGACCTGTCTGTGAATGCACACCTGTTTCGACAAGTTGCATCCTTCCAGTCGTTTGATGATGATGCCATGTGTAACCTTTAGGCGTTGAGCTATACCCTGCTGCTTTATTTGCTGCTGCAAAATCAGCAACTCTCTTACCAGTTGATTTAATCATTACATCATTTACCCCACCCTTATATAAATTATTTGAGAAGTTGGGGAATCCTGCTTTATCAAACGGAACACCAGTTTTAGGATGAACCTTTCCTGCCAAATGGCTATTCCTTAACCCCTTAGGGGCAACCTCCGCGACATCATCCGCGGCTGCCTCAGCCACCTCATCAACTTCACCAATCCACTTTTCACCTGCTAATGGTTAAGTGGCTTTGCTCAATGCTATTGATACCATGCCAAAATTACTCATTTTTTGGCTGAACGCGGTTGCACTGACTCAATGATTCGGCAATTTGCCAAGAACAGGTCATAAAAATGGATTCCGTCTCCAAACCAATAAGGTTTTGAAAACCTTATTGGTTTATTAAAAGTCGCCATCACATCAAACACAAATTCTATAAACGTTTAATCCCTTCGGGATTGAATCATAAAAATGAGCCCCTCTTCTTTTCTCCCCGTCGGGGAGAAGTCTTTTTCGCCTTCCCCGCGGGGAAGGACAGGAAGGGGCAAAAAAACAAACATTATTTTTCTATTATCATTCCATCCCTTTGGGATTACATTTTATTCAAGCTCCGTAGGTGCTACCCCTACGGAATTGCGAAAACCTATTCTAGTCCCAACAATCTTTTTTCGGCATTACTAATTGTTTCGCGATGCGATGATGAATAATGGTATTCCAATTGTTCACGTATCATATCATTGCATAAATTACCCATACTTCCTTCATGGGTATGTTCCATTGATAAAGACGGGCTATAACTACCATCCTGTATTTGCTGTGCCACATATTTATATGCATCACGGAATGACATTCCTTGTTGAACCGCTTTATTGACTTCATCAACACTGAAAGCATATGTATATACATCATTCTCCATAATATTCGAAGAAATATTGCATTGCGGTAAAGCATATTTCATCATAGAGATACAATCAACAATATCGTACAATGCAGGGAAAAGTATTTCTTTTGTTAATTGCATATCACGATGATAACCCGAAGGCAAATTATTCATCAATGAGTGCAAGGAATACTGAACTGTTTGCACCACATTACATTTTGCACGAATTAATTCAAAAACATCGGGATTTTTTTTATGGGGCATAATACTCGACCCCGTTGTTAAGGTTTCAGGGAAAGAAATAAATCCCATATTCTGCGACATATACAGCGTAATATCCATTGCCATTTTTGACAAGGTAGCTGCAATACCTCCTATACATTGAGCAAAAAGTTTTTCTTTTTTTCCTCGTGTCATTTGTGCATACACAGAATTTATATGCAAACCCTCAAAACCCAATAATTCTGTTGTTCTCATTCGTTTGAGAGGAAAAGAAGAACCGAAGCCCGCCCCACTGCCAAGGGGATTTTTATTGACAAAATGTACGGTTGTCATTGCGAATGCAAGATCGTCTGCCAAACTTTCGGCATAAGCCCCAAACCATAAACCGAATGATGAAGGCATGGCAATTTGAAAATGCGTATAACCGGGTAATAAATGGTTTTTATATTGTTCCGATAATTCGATGAGAATTTTTGCTAATTCATAGACTTCATCAATAATATGAAAAAGTATGGAGCGCAAAAACAAGGAAATATCCACGAGTACTTGATCATTGCGGGAACGTCCTGTATGGATTTTTTTTCCTATATCGCCCAATGCACGTGTCAGCTCTAATTCAATTTGCGAATGAATATCTTCAATACCATCTTCAATAGAAAAATCACCTTGCTCAATGCGATGATATATGCGCCGTAATTCCTGAACAATGGCATCGGCTTCGTCCTGTGTTATTATGCCGACATCAGCAAGCATAAAGGCATGAGCAATTGAGCCGAGCACATCGTAAGGTGCTAAATACATATCAAATTTTTTATCATTTCCAACCGTAAATTTTTCAATAAATGCGTCGGTGGAAATTCCTTTATCCCAAAGTTTCATAATAATTCTGCCACAGTATGTATCAAAGAAATATATGTTTTTATCCCATTATTAATTTCATCCAAAGTCACAAATTCATCAGCAGTATGGGAACGTTCGGACATTCCCGGTCCTATTTTAATTGAGGGCACGGACAATAATGCCTGATCACTCATTGTCGGTGATGCAAATGTCGGTATGCCGAGTCGCTCTGCTGCTTGCACCAAAGGATGATTATTTGCAATGGACGAGGGTTTTAATCGCATGGAACGTGCTTGAATTTCACAGCCGCAATGCTCTTGAATAATGGAAAAAATCTCCTCATGCGTATAACAATCATTAAGTCGAATATCAACAACAAAAGTGCAGCGATCGGGAATAACATTATGTTGCGTGCCTGCTTGAATTTGAGTAACCGTCATTTTTACGGGTCCTAATGTCGGTGATATTTTCGGGAAGGAAAATGTACGAAACCAATCCAAAACGGGTATTGCTTTTTCTATGGCATTAATACCTGTGGTTCTTGCGGCATGTCCCGATTTTCCATAGACAGTAGCGTCTAAGACCATAAGCCCACGCTCGGCTATTGCCATTTGTAAAGTGGTTGGCTCTCCCACAATAGCGCACTCAATATTACCCAATGCGGGGACGGTGATTTCCACACCATTTTTTCCGGCAATTTCTTCTTCCGCCGTTGCAGCATACACAATATTGCAAGGTAATTCCTTTTGTCGTAGAGCAAGAAAACATGCAGCTAAACTGACCAAGGATGCACCGGCATCATTACTTCCCAAACCATAGAGTATGCCATTTTCTATTGTCGGTTCAAAGGGATTACGTGTCCAATCTTTATTGGGTTTAACCGTGTCATGATGAGAATTAAGAAGTATTGTAGGTTTTTCCGGATTATAATTATCGGAAAATGCCCATACATTATTCATCAGACGATGAGTTTGTGCCCCGTGCTGTTCCAAAAATGCCTGAATAATATCCGCCGTTATATGTTCTTCACGACTAAAAGATTGTGTAGTAATTAATTGCGAAAGTAATGAGACACTTTCTTCAAACAATGGTGATTTTTCCATAATTATATGATGATAGTTGTTCCTGACTGAGGTCTATGTGCTTGACGTGCATGAACAATGGCAACGGATTGCACACCATGTTTTTTTGCCATAAATGCATTATCACATTTCGGTTTCATGCCTTTATGAATATGTCCTTGTTCAACTAATTCCCGATAATATTTTTCATGAAGTTCAGTAATAACCGATTCTTCATTATTCATATCGGATAAAACACCTTTTTTTTCAAAACAATAGAGTAAAGAAATAACACGGTGCGGAGCTAAAGCAATAGCAAGTTGTGCCGCGATTGTATCAGCATTCGTATTAAGAAGTGTGCCTTTACCATCATGGGTTAATGGTGCCACAATAGGCATGAGAGCATTATCCAAACAATCAAGAAAAAATCCGGCATTGACGGCAATAATATCACCCACAAAACCATAATCAATATCACGCACCGGTCTTTTTTCTGAAAGGATAGAATTTCCGTCTGCGCCTGTTACGCCGAGAGCATTTATTCCCAATGCTTGCAATTTCGCGACTAATGATTTATTGACTAAACCGCCATAAACCATCGTAGCAATATCTAATGTTGCTTTGTCGGTAATGCGTCTTCCTTCCACCATTGTGGTTGCTATACCTAATTTACTGCTTAATTCTGTTGCTATTTTACCACCGCCATGAATAATTATGCAAGGTTGTAAATATTCTGCTGCCAATGATAAAAAATACTCGGTTTCATGGACATCATCAACAATATTGCCACCGATTTTTACAATAGTTAATGATTTCATCGCATATCCTGTGAATGGAGAATATCACTCAAGACAGCTTGTGCAGCCCATACCCTATTTGATGCTTGACGAATAACATAAGAAGAGGGACTATCCAGCACATTATCGGCAAGTTCATAATTACGGCGCGTAGGCAAACAATGCAATAAAGCTCCATTATGTGTTAATGACATTTTTTCAGCATTGATTATCCATTCTCTGTCGGATTTTATCACCGCACCATACTCATGATATGCCGACCAATTTTTTGCATAGACAATATCTGCGCCTTCCAAAGCTTTTTCTTGATTATATTCAATGGGAATATCCGCAGCAAATTCATCGGATAATTCATATCCTTCGGGATGTGTAATGGTAATATCCGCGCCATAGACTTTACTCCACTCCAAAAAAGAATTAGCCACAGCTTGCGGTAATGCCTTAGGATGCGGCGCCCATGTCAAAACAATACGTGGTTTTTTTTCGCC
>JAFLBY010000194.1 GCA_017302855.1 Candidatus Kapaibacterium sp. | reverse complement strand
AGTAGATGGGCGAGTAGCTGCTCCTTTTTACCGTAAAATTTCCGGTGTTAATTGTTCCAATTCAGAATCTTTGGGTTGGACTCATGGGTATTTGATGGCACATAATGATAGCAGCATAGGATGGCAATGGGCTAATTTCGGTGATACGACAAAATCCCATTATGAAACTTCAGTCGTAAAATGGGGACCTCATGACGTTCATGGACATCCGGAAATTAAGGGCTATATGACCCGAGCCGAATTACAATCTATTGATACAATGTCTATGTCCGCATTATCAAAATATGTTGATAATCACCCCTATACATTTCAAATAGCCCTTGATTATAAATATGCGGAAAATGATAGATACGGTGACAATGATAAAACGCTGTACAGTGAAATTCCCTGGTGGTCACAAAAATTAATCCATACTATCTGGCAAATAAAGAAGCTGGATAATCTATGTCCTTCGCCAAATTATAGAACAATCAGAGAAGATTACAAACGTGAGAATACCGGAGAAGAAATACGGTATTTACTTTGGGCTGATATTGTACGAGGCACTAAGGGAATAATGATTGATAATGGTGGGGTGAAGCGATTAACAACTACCTTTGTCCCACCTGATAATTATGTCCTAAATCATACCGGCTATATAACAATGCGCAAAGTGCAAGAACTCGGATCATATAATCCCGATAACCCTAATGATGGTGATTTTCTTATGCAGAATGATTCTACATACTTGAGTAAACATATCAATAGAGCACGCGCTGCGGCATTATTTTCCATTGACTCCAACAGAATTTATATGGGTTTAAAATCTGTGAGACTTCAAGTGAAATCTGCCTTTGATTTTATGAATACTCATGCCGATGAAATTATGCGTTTGCGTTTAGTTTCATGTATGAGCAAAGGTTACAAAAGTGTTTTTTCGGGTGACACCGCCGCAATGGGCTCGCTGCTTCGATATAAAGTACATAATAATCAAACAGGTTTTCGATTGCGTCCACTTGGCAGAACTTTATCCGGCAATCCTTATTATGAACCCAAGGATTCCACATTTTATGACCTCACTATTTTACGCGATAAAAATGATACGGCGAAAGAATTTGACAGTGTTTTTTATGTAGGTGTTGTCAATCGCAGAACCGACCCATTGCGTATGGTTCGCACGCCAATTCATGATACAACCAAACCCAAATTATTAAAATTTCTTTCTTTTGCTGAATATATTGACAGTTGCAAAGTTTCTCCCGATTCTTTATTATGGCAACAAGAATATTGGACGCAACACGGTGCTCGCGAAATCACCATTCCTTTCAAAGTGCGCGGACGTGATGCGGGCGATTACCCATTATTGCGCATTCAAGAAATGGGCGGCACACTTGATACCGTCATCGGTTGCGATAGACCGCTCGCAATGAAGTATCTCCCCGGTGAAGGAAAAATCTTTCGAGTGAGGGTGCTTCCTACTGACCCAAGTCTGACGGGCAATCTTGCTCACAGCAATCAAAGAAAACTCATCAGCTTTCCCGTGCCCGTTTATGATTCGGTTAAAGGATATTATGTGCCGTCTGCCGATTCTGTGCGCTATCATCTCTGTTACTTTCGTCCGGTAAGTACCTCCGACAAAAGAACAGTTGTGTGTTACCGCCGAAGCAAATCAACTGCCCGTAATAGTCCTTATGCTAATCTTGTGTGGGAAAATGAAGTCATACTATCGAATAGTTATAGCCATCCGCCAAGAACCATACAGAATGATACATGTGCTTACCCCTCCCTTGTCGCACGATATGATACAGTATCGGGTCAAACCTATTGTTATGTGGTCTATGGATGCAAAGGATATATGCCACAGCCACCGCTTACAGGAATCCAAGAACCCTTTCAAAGAATAGTCGAAAGCAAAATCTGGCATATCAACGCCACTCCCTGGCATTATGCCTATATACTTGCCGACAGTGTTTATACCAATAATCTTGCAGAGTTTGGTACTCCCATGATAGCGGCAAGTGAACAAAATGCTCTCGGTGGTAATTTTTATGCATGGGCTGACAGAAAACGCGGTATAGGTGTGGGTTGGCATCGTTCCCAATATAATAGCTTGGAATCAAAACGCTATATTCGTTTCCATAGTGATACAAGCGAATGTTTTTCTTTATGGAAAGCACAACATCCTTCATTGAGTACATATATACCGCTGCGCCACAAAGGACATGATTGTGCATTGGTATGGCAGGAAAATTATTCTTGTGATGATATACGATCTGAAATTTTTACCACACGGTTGAGAGCAAATGGTCTTACCGTTGAGCCTTATCTGGGACCTGAATTTATGACCGTTGGCAATTTTGCATACTTTAATGCAGATTCAAGCATTTATTGTATGAGCAATGCAATCGGAGCAATGAAAGACACAATCCATTTGGGCAATACTATGGCAATGCCTTGGCGAGAACAAAGTTTGCGCCATACTTGCACTATTGAACCCTTAAGCCAAGCAGCCCGCATTCGACTTGATGCTATTGTATGGGAAAAACGATTGCCAAGCATTGTCTTTCCCGTCTTCGGTTATGGTTTATTAGTATTAGACGGATTGGCTCATTATGATACTCTTATCGGCACAACGCTTCAGCCACTGCGAACTCAGGCACTTTCCAAAACTCTCATTTCTCACTTTCCCTATGGCTGGATGTATCGCCCTTCACTTTCTCAAGGTCATGCCACCATGAGCGATGAAAGTTTTACACCCAATGCTTTAGGGTGCGTCAATAGCAATGCAAAATCCCTCATTATCAATGCCGTCGAAACAAATGAAGCCGCGTTGCCGGGTGGTGGAACTACATGGTTACCTGTCTATTTTCATAGAGAATTATCCCACTCAATATTTGCACAGCTACAGATAAAACAATATGTGTCCTCAACAAGCAGTAATCCATATATACACTTAGCAGGTATTCCGTTTGCGCTGACACCGACACAACGTTGGGAACACAGAAGAGTCTATTCTTATCATCCGACAAGCAGCACGGCACTACCGCAGATACTCGGATCAGCCCAATACTTTTACAAACTTTCAGATCGTTTTATCAGCCGAGTATATCATGGTTGGAAAGATGCAGATGGATATGTGGCAATCTCAGCACCGCACATCAACGGACATGAACTTGAATGGAACATACAAGACAGAACTATGTCAATTGCTCACGATACCTTAATTACATCGTGGTTCCGCATAAATGACGAAGCATTATTACAGCAGAAAATCAAAACCGATGGTTGGGATGCCCTTCAAGTGTCTATTCAAAAACAAGGTGAACAACCACAACGATTGCCTTTAAGTCTTCAAAGAGATCCACTTGGTTTAGGAGTGATGCATACCATCGAATTTAGTCAAGGCGATAATAACTTCTATCGTTTACTCTACACTCGTGGTACAGTTTCGGAATTTCAAAGAGAAATTTGTACGGAAATGGAAGACAATGGACTGTCAAAGAAAACTTCAACGACAATTAATCTTAGTCAATTAGGTCACAACAATAGAACTTTTGCTGTTTACCCCAATCCCGCCAATGATGAATTAAGCGTCGTGTGGTCGGGAGGCAAAGCCACAGTAGAAATACTCGACAGTCAGGGCTTGACGGTATTCAGTGCGCCCATGACCACAAGCGTCACACTTTCGACCAAAGAATTATCGAGCGGTGTGTATATGGTACGATTAAAACAAGGATTATATGTGCAATCAATGTCCGTGATTGTATTGCATTGATAGCGATACTATCGGTCATAAAATTAAAAAAAAAACGCTTCGGAAAATCCCGAGGCGTTTTTTGTATGAGGAAATGATAATAGAGATTTAATGATTCTACTTTCGATAATTATATCAGTGAGCAATAGTACAATAATTATTTTCCACTCTGTTTTTTATCATGACTTATTTCTCTCTACAATAGACAATATTGTCGTTTAAAAATGATTGGATATGTTCATGGTATATGGGGCGGGTCTTGCTTTTGATTGTGCTGCATTTTCCTTCACAAACGGACAAAAAAAATGTCACGAAACTATATTTCGTGACAAAAGGATGGAGGATATCCGGCTATGTGTTATGGTTGTTGTTTTTTATAACCGTATGCACAATGACGGCAACCCGATTTGCAACAATATCCACGATTACGCAAATGTAATTGTGTGAAGACTATATAACCCGTTTTGGGATCTTTGTAATATGTTTCCCCTTTGCTGCATGCCTCATCATGAATTTTCATATATAAAGCACGATATTGTTCTTCGGTCATGATTATTTCCGTCCGATACGATTCACCCAGTCCATAAAACTGTCCACATATTTAGCGAGTAAATCTTTGGTTGTTTGGTCAGTGAGTATTCCATCGGCATCAAATTTTTGTGCAGCACTTGCCACATATATTTCGGGTCTGTTCATGACAATAGCATTTACAGCGAACATAATATAGCGTAATTGTGCTTGTCCGCGCACACCTCCGAATATTCCGGTGGATGCACTGAGTAAACCAACGGGTTTGCCGGAAAATGATGGTGCCGGTGGGCGAGATGCCCAATCAATGGCATTTTTGAGTGAACCGGGAATGGTATAGTTATATTCGGGCGAAACAATGAGAATACCGTCGGCAGCGGCAATGCCATCGCGAAAAGCAGCTACAGCTTCGGGGTAGCCCTCGGCTTGTATATCTGCATTATATAATGGTATATCGGCTATCGAAAGCTCGGTATATTGGACATTTTCGGGCAGAATAGTACTGACATAGCGCAATAAAGAAGTGTTAAAAGAGCCGGAACGCAAACTGCCGGAGATACCGACTATGGAAAGTGATGACATGGATTGTCCTTGAAGAATGATAAAAAAAAAATGCACAAATCACGTGACGATTGACACAATAACATAGTACAATTTGAGATATTGTTGTAAATTGAGTTATGTTTCACATTTTTATCTATACTCACAGGAGCATTTTTTTATGAAATACGCGCTTTTTGTTTTGGCAGCGTTGTTGTTTTTCACCGCAAATAACAGTGCTTTGGCGCAACGCGATCAATTGCAGCAACAAATCTTTACCGAAAAAATTTCCCATGATTTTCCCACTGTCTGGAAAGCTGTTCATAAGTTGCTTGAAGAATTGAAGATTCAAATCGAAAGTGAAAAGAAAAGCAATGAAAATGCGGAAAATCTATTTAAGGGTAATATACGCACTGAATATTACGTATTTACTGCCGGTGAAGACACAACCTACGATGTTCTTGAACGCTATGGAGTTACGCCAACGGTGCGCGGTGGCGTATGGCTTACGGGCAGGGTGCAATATAAAATTATACTCAAGGAAAATGCGGATAATACTACCGATATGAAGTTGACAGCAGACTTGAGCGGCTATGAAGGACATGTGACGAATGCAGTGCAATTTTGGAATTCCAATGGTGTTTTGGAAAAAGAACTTATTGCGCGTATTCTTAAAAAAGTTGAACAAGTAGCCAAAGAAGAATAAAAAACGATGATGATGCGCCGTAGTGTTTATGTGCTTATTGTAACTTTAGTTGCAAGTATGGATATGTTCGGTCAATTATCCCGCGAACACTTATCCATTTCTGATTCAATGTGGCAGCACATTGAACAAAAAGCCGGATTTGCCAAACCCTTCGGCTTTACCGAGGATGAAATGCGCGGCTATGGACCCGATGAGTTCGTGTTGCGTAATGTGTGGACATTGTTTCGCAATGCTCGCACCATACCGCGCTATTCGGGTACGGTGACAAAAAATCTGTTGGACAATATTCATGATCCGGCAGCATTAATTCGCACAGCATACGGTTGCGCAGATATTTCAGCCGGGCGTATGTTGTCCATGCCTCCGCCAACATCGT
>JAFLBY010000193.1:3679-5927 GCA_017302855.1 Candidatus Kapaibacterium sp. | reverse complement strand
TGCAATCAGACGCAAAGAACGCTCAACAGTCACACCGACCATTTTTTGTAACAATACATCTAAACCGGGTAATGATTGTAATGCTGAAAGTGCTGCTCTATCGGCGGGATGTTCCCATGCACGGGAGCTGATATTGGGGAAACGAACTTTGGAATGGCGCATATACATTATAGATTAACAATGAAAAACAAATATACAATAAAATGTATAGATAACCATATATCCCTGTAAAAACTTTTGCATAAGTAGAGATTGTTTTTTATATGTTGTACCATAGGGAAAAATGATTGTATGTTGATGTATAATACAAAAAGGTCATATCAATCTTTATGTCTATTCTATCATAGACCATGTTTCTGTATCTTTTTGCACATATCCGAAAAGTTTTGTAGTTTTGGAGAAATGAAAACAGTGCGACAATAATTACCAATAATTGTATGACAGATACTACGGCAACCTACTACGTTTATGTTTACATAGACCCAAGAAATTTTGAAGAGTTTTACTATGGCAAAGGAAAAGGGAGTAGAAAAATTACTCATCTTTACGATAACAGTGACACTGAAAAAGTAAAACGTATTAAAGCAATAACAAAAGAAGGACTTGAACCCATAATTAAAGTAATTGCTACAGGACTTACAGAAAATGAAGCCCTTTTGATTGAGAAAACTCTCCTTTGGAAATTAGGCAGAAACCTAACCAATGTATCATCCGGACATTTTGCTGAAAAATTCAGACCACACAATACATTTCATCAAGACCTTTCGGGGTTTGATTACAATAATGGACTCTATTATATAAATGTTGGAGAAGGTATTCACCGATGCTGGGCTGATTGCAAAGAATTTGGTTTCTTATCAGCGGGACAAGATATAAAATGGAGCAACCCAATGCGAACCTTAGAACCCGGCGACATCGTGGTTGCTTACCTTAAAAATCGTGGCTATGTTGGTATCGGCAGAGTAACCGAAAAAGCAATCAGAGTCAATGATTTTAAAGTTGATGAGAAACCATTAAGGCAATTACCACTCAAAGAACCCAATATTTTTGACAACTGTGATAATGAAAAATCAGAATTTCTTGTGAAAATTGATTGGATAAAAGCAGTGGACAGTAAAAAAGCAAAGTGGAAAAGTAAATCAGGTCTGTTTACAACTCAACTTATTAAAGCTTCATTACAAGCACAAAAGACAACACAAAATTTCTTAGAAGCTGAGTTTGATATTAAATTCAAAGATTTATTATTGACATAATGACAATAATTTGAGTAAAAAGTAATAATGAGAAAATTCTTACTTCGAAGTTTAGACACATAGATGCTGTGTAATAATCATGTATAGTATCACTTTCAAAAAAAAACTCCTCCGAATATAATTTCAGAGGAGTTTTGTGTTTTATAGTGCATTATTAATTATCGCATTTCGGGTATGCGTACTTTGCCGTCCCGTCTGTAGCCATTGACTTCTTCAAGAGTCATAGATAAAAATGTATGCGTCTGAGGAACAATGAGATGGACAATATCTTTGAAAATATCAATTTTGATAAGTTTCGCTTCACCTTGGGGTGTAGAAAAAATAGAATCCAAAGGTGGATAATTACGTAAGGCTGTCACATAATTATCAATTTCATAGAGTAAGCAACATTTAAGTCGTCCGCACATACCGCTCAATTTGCCGATATTATTGGGTAATTGTTGAGCTTGAGCATGTTCTATAGTAACTTGGTCAAATGCTTCCAAGAAAGTGGAGCAGCACAATTCAAGCCCGCAGGGACCTATGCCGCCGAGTCGTTTTGTTTCTAAACGTGCATGGATTTGACGTAATTCAATGCGTGCTTTATAGGTAATGGCTAATTGGCGCACTAAATCGCGAAAATCCACACGTTCGGGCGATGTAAAAAATACCGTTAATTTTTGTCGGTCAAATTGCCATTCCACTTCCGAGACCTTCATCAATGGAATTTCTTTTTTCACTAAGTGTCTTGTTTTAAAAAGAATGAGCTTTTCTTCATCGCTATTGTGTTTTTGCTGGGTAATATCTTCCTCAGTGGCATTACGCACAATAGACCATTGCGGATATTTTGCATCACTTTCTTTTTTCCATTTATTTGCAGCAATTACTCCCACGGCGCTGACCCTGCCAAATTCCAGCCCTTTATCAATTTGGACAATAACCGGTTCGCCGAGAATAACCTGAATATTATTCTCATTTTTAAATATAGATTTTCTATTGCCTTTGAATGACACTTC
>JAFLBY010000193.1:0-3669 GCA_017302855.1 Candidatus Kapaibacterium sp. | reverse complement strand
ACAAGGCGATGTGTTTTGCCTGTGTCATAGCCAAGATAATCATTAAAAAATGCGTATTCTTGGTCTGTTTGCAATGAATCAATCGCTGTGCCGCAGCCACCGCCACAATTTTTACAAGAGCCTCCATCTTTCGATGATTTCGTGCTGCATGCCGTGCAGTGTGATTTACGTTTGCGAATACTTGTTGCTATGGATACTTCAGCCGCAGAGGGTAAGGTATCCGGCGAGGGTAATTCTATTTTTGTTACTGTCATTGTTTGTTCTGTCTGTGATAAAATATGAGCTGCTTTTTGAGTAAATATGAAAATAAGAATTATGGCTCAAATATCATCATGCCAATAAAGCCTGATTTTGCGCCAATGTTGTCGAGTATATGGTAGTATGTGCTGTGAAATGATAGTACATATTACAACCATCCAAGTACGAAATATGCTCACAAGGAGCCGTACACATCAATCATTTACACCCAAAAATACGTTACGACACACTAAAAGCAATGAAATAAGTATCAAAGGGGGGTGAATATTGCGTTGAACTAAACCCACAGCTTCCTCTGCTGCATTGATAGCGGCAGGATAATCGGCATGGGGAAAAGCAGTGGCAAATTTTATGATTGTGTCAATTTGGTCGCTATTGATAATCAGCGATGCGTCGGCTGTCCGAGCATACACATACACATCCCGCAGCCACAAGACTAAAAGCCCCAACATGGTGGAAAGTTGTTTGCGATCTTGTGTGCCGCTGAAACGTTCCATGATATGAAATGTCTCCAAACGATAACGCACCCGTCGCAATGCCGCACGTAAAAGGGTGATGACTTCCTCACGCAAACGCTTCATGTCTTCATCTAAAAATTGCATGGCACGCGAATAACTGCCTTGAGCAAAAGAAGCTATTAATCGCGCTTCTTCTTCGGTAATAGAAAAACGTTGATGCAAGGCTACCGTTAACTCACTATCGGGTAAAGGGTCGCAGTAAATTTGCTGACATCGTGACATAATAGTCTGGGGTATGGCTTCACGACGTGATGTTGTCAATATCAATGTCACATTAGGGTTCGGTTCTTCGAGTGTTTTCAAAAAAGCATTGGCTGCCTCAACGGTCATTTCATCGGCTTCGGACACAATGACTACGCGGTGCCCTGATTGCGATTGTGACATGGATATGCTGCGCTTTACATCACGTATGGAAGCAATGCGTATTTGTCGTGCATTAGCGATACTCACATTGTGATAGGGATTTTCTGCTTTGATGCGTAATTGTTCTTGGATTTCTTCAATTTGTGCATCTGTTAATTTAAACAAAGGCGAATCATCGCGTGTTTCGGCTGATTTGGTGGCGGGTAAAGAAAACACAAGTTTAATATTCGGATGCTCCAATTTATCGGCTTGCATACAACTGCGACATTGATTGCACGGCTCTGTACTCGGCAATGTACGACGTTCACAATTAAGTGTTTTTGCCAATGCTAAAGCCAAGGCATCTTTACCTATGCCCTCCATACCCCAAAATAAATATGCATGAGCTATTTTTTCTTCATGCAATGCTCTGCGCAATAATTCTTTTACTCTGTGCTGACCGATAACCGAAGACCAAGACATACGATGCCGTATAAAAAAGAAAAGTCTGAAAAAAGAGAAGGCGACACTCAGTGAGCATCGCCTTCATATTAGTGTATGCACTTATTGTCGTGCTGCACCGATTTTTTTACGTAATACACTGTGTTTCATGCCATAACCGAAGTATATTACAAAACCGAGAGCAAGCCATATAATTAAACGAAGCCATGTGTCACCGGGTAATGATGCCATCATCGCGAGACAAGCAAGAATACCAAGAATAGGAACGACAGGCACAAATGGCGTTTTGAATGCTCGCGGTAAATCGGGCTGTGCTTTACGCAAGACAATAATACCAAAGCATACAAGAACAAATGCCAATAATGTACCGATACTTGTCATCTCACCCACGACATCAGCAGGAACAAAAGCAGCAAATAAACTTACAAAGACCATAAAGAGAATATTGGATTTCCACGGTGTCTGGAATTTCGGATGAACATCAGAGAAAATTTTCGGTAATAAACCGTCTTTGGACATAGAGAAAAACACCCTTGTCTGTCCCATGAGCATCACCATAATTACCGACGAATATCCGGCTAAAATGGCTATGATAATTGCTTTATTGAGCCAAGGAAATGCAGGGATTATTTTTCCGTCAGCTCCCATATTACCCATGTGATCTATTGCCACAGCCACCGGTGCAATACCATCAGCACCTTGGAAACTGGTATAATTGGCAACACCTGTCATCACATGTGCAAAAAGGATATAAAGAACGGTACATATTGCCAAAGACACCAAAATACCAATAGGCATATCGCGCTTGGGATTTTTTGCTTCCTGGGCTGCTGTCGAAACAGCATCAAATCCAATGTATGCAAAGAAGATAATACCCGCAGCACGCACAATACCGCTCCAACCGAAATCGCCGAAAGTACCTGTGTTTTCAGGAATATACGGCGTATAATTGGCAGTATTAATATATGCCCAACCAAGAGCAATAAAAATAAGTACCACCGCTATTTTTAAGGCAACAATCACCCCATTCACTGTCGCTGATTCTTTTGTACCTTTTATCAATAATAATGACATCATCACGACGATAAACACAGCCGGCAAATTTATCATACCCGTTGCGGTTGTGCCATCAATGAGCGTCACAGAATTAAAAGGCGATAATGTTAATGCGGCGGGCAGATGAATGTCATAATAAGCGAAAAATTTTACAAGATAGCGTGACCAACTGATGGCAACCGTGGCTGCTCCTACGGCATATTCGAGTACCAAATCCCATCCGATAATCCATGCCATAAATTCGCCCATTGTTGCATACGAATATGTATAGGCGCTGCCCGCAACAGGTATCATGGATGCAAATTCGGCATAACATAATCCGGCAAAACCGCAGGCAATGGCGGCAATAACAAAGGAAATAGTAACGGCGGGTCCGGCATTATGGGCTGCTGCTCCGCCTGTGATAGAAAAAAGTCCGGCACCTATAATAGCGCCTATGCCGAGTGCAACTAAGCTGGGTGCGCCCAATGTACGCTTCAAGCTATGCTCTGAAGAGTTACCGTGCACACCATGCTCTTCATGCAAATCTGTTATGGATTTAACAAATCGTGAGCTAAAAATCATCAATCCTCCGAAAAACGAGTGTATATGAAGTAATGTCCTTATTCGTGAATGCGGCTGCAAAAATAGAAAGGAAACAGATTCGTGCAGCAGAAATTCCCAAGAATACATGTAATCATCAACAAAAAGATTCATCATACACTCGGTTATGAAAGGTTTTTTATCTTTTTGACGGTGACAAAGTGGTAATTTAGAGAGTATTATGTCTGCACAAATAAGAAGAACAGTGAACAACACACAACCAGAAATGAAAGAAAATGAAGGGAAAGAGCAAGAGAATACATCCGTTCTTTTGTTGCGTTTTGAATATGACGGCACGAACTATTGCGGTATGCAATTCCAAGAAAACGGCATAAGCATTCAGCAGGAAATTGAAAAAGTCTATGAACAATTAACCGGAATACAGCGAAGATTGATTTGTGCAGGACGCACAGATGCCGGCGTGCATGGACGTGGGCAAGTAGGGCATATC
>JAFLBY010000192.1 GCA_017302855.1 Candidatus Kapaibacterium sp. | reverse complement strand
ATCACCGACTTGATCCGATAAGCACAAGCCAATTCCTACCGTATCGAAAATCAAAGAAAGCATATTTTCGGAATCAAAAAGGGCTTGCTCTATTTTATTTCGTTCGGAGATCTCTGACTCAAGTCGCGACACTATCTGTTCAAGTTCTTTCGTTCTTTTTTTTACTTGATCATCTAAACTAAGATTAACACGATGAAGTTTTTCTTCAAACTCTTTTCTTTCTGATATATCAACAAAACTTTCAACGATATATTCTCTGCCATCTAGATTAACAATAGTGCTCGTGCGCATGAGCGGTATAATCATACCATCGGACTTAATAAGCGCAGCCTCACGAATAACCAGTGTTTCATTGACTTCTGCTGATTCATTGTCAATAAATTGTAAAAATTTATCACTATTTTTATGCAATACATCCTCTTGTGAACTTCCAATCAACGTTAATGCCGCAGTATTCGCCTCAACAATTGAATGTGTGTGCGCATCTACCAAAACAATCCCAATAAGAACATTATCAATGATTGATTTTAGTTTTAGTCGAGTCTGATTAATGAGCATTGTTTGAGCGGCGACTTTTTGCTCTACGAAAAGCTGAGTTGTTTTAAGTTCAACGCTTAAATTAACAACTTCAATTTGAGCACCTAAAGAAGCGCCTAATACCAATAGAATGTTGAGACTATCATCATTAATATTTTCGGATTTGTCAGCTGAGAATTCTGCTAAAATGAGACCTTCAATAACAGTAGAAGCGATTACAGGTATTATCACAGCTTTAGTTGAATCATCTAAATGACAAATTGTCGGCTGAATATTCTGTAAAACATTTGCTATAGACCCATTTTCGATCAATTGCTGAAAAATATCATCTTTTTCCTCCAACAGATAATTTTTTGGATAGATATATCTTGGTTGAAAATTAAAGGATACAGTATCCATTGAAAAGAACGTGAGAGTATCAAATACTTCTCTGACATATAACATCTCAATGGTACGATTAACAATATCCCCGATAGCTTCACCTGCGCGAGATGCACGAATTAAATCACTAATAATTGCCGGAATTGTATGTAACAATGGTTGCTTTGACATAAGGAACTAAAAGAAAAAAAGTAATTATAGTGAAAACATCGTAACAGATTGCTCATAACTATTCGTTAGTTCACCAAAAGCTGCTTCCAGTGAACCCTGACGTAATGACAATAATTCCCATATATGTTCACTTGGTTTATCTATCAACGATTCGCCGGAATTCCCAAAATTGAGCGCCTTTGCTACTATTGTTGACAAGTGCACAATAGATACCAATATATCGGGAGCTTGATTGACAAGACCGGTAGGATAATATCGAATAGCATTACTGATGGTATTAGGTAATTTCCAACGTTCAGCTAATAATTCTCCGACCACCGTATGTGTTGTGCCAAATATTTCTCTCTCTGCGTCTCGTAAGTTAAGACGATTATCATGTGCTATTTCTAAAGCAAGCAGAAACTCCTGAGGAAAACTTTGATACAAAAACAACTTACCTATTGCATGAACAATTCCTGACAAGAAAAAACTGTCCACATTCGTAATACCTGTCTCTTTGGCGAGATGTCTGCTCGTAATCCCAACGCCAATTGAATATTTCCAAAAGTCCACGGGATTAAAATAAGCATTTGAGTTTTTCATATCAAACATATCCATAATAGACGTTGCAATAATAATGTTTTTGACTTCATTAAATCCTAACAAAAATATTGCTTTATTGATACTATCTACTCTGGTAGAAAGACCGAACAATGGTGAATTGGCAACTTTAAGTATTTTTGTTGCAGCCACTTGATCGGATGCTATTACCATAGCAGCATCATTAATGGAAGAGCGTGAATTTGCCATTACCTCCATCAATTGTGTATAGACAGTAGGCAGTGTCTTAAATTCCTGAACATTTTTTGATATTTTCTGTAAATAACTACTCATTATATTGCTCAAGATGCTGTATGTAATCGTTTTTTCGCTTCACTAAGAAAAGCTAACTGATATAATTCTTTTTCGAAGGAGTTTGTGGGTTGCCAAAGTATCTTCAATTTCAAAGTATCTTCAATTAAAGCACGCATTTCTTCAGAAATTTCCATTTCCTTGTCTTCACCTTCCACCCCTTTTATTGAGACGGAGTTAATTCCCCATGTCTTTAATAATTGACTATGTTTTTTTTGCAATTCCACATTTGCAGGCAGCAATATTTGACCAAATTTATTCAGAATAGGTTGAGCCAAAATCATACCCTGTTCTATCTCATCACAACTGATTACTTTTGCCATATTATTATACCTACCAATCTTTAAAATCTTCAAATGAGAACTCTACATAATGGGAATACTTTCTAAGAACTTGCAGCAGGGCAGCAAAACTCTTGGGATATTCAGCCACAATAGTAATTTCAGTATCGTTTGAAGGATGAGTAAATGTTATTTGCCGAGCATGGAGCGTTGTGGATGACATTATTGGTTTTTCGTCGGTATCTTTTGCCAAATTATAGCGACGCTTTATTGTGGAAAGTTTAAATTCTTTTTGTTTTCCATAATCGGCATCAATAAGCAGCGGGTATCCTATAGCGGATAAGTGAACTCTAATTTGATGCTGTCTGCCAGTTTTCGGACTGCATGCCAATAATGTTGCAATTTTGAATCGTTCCACAACAGTCACATGGGTTAAACTTTCTTTACCTAAAGCATTGGGTTTCATTAAACCTTTTTTACGCGGATCGGGTGCTAATGGAATATCAATGTCTAAGACTTCTTTGTCAAAAACTCCACCGACAACTGTATGATAAATCTTTTCTACAGTATTATGCTCAAATTGCAGACTCAAATGGCGATGAGCTTCGGCGTTTTTTGCAAAAAGTATGACACCTGTGGTTTCTTTGTCCAACCGATGAACCACAAAAATTTCGCCATACTTTTCTTTCAGTATATCTCGTAAATTAGGTAATTCAGCACGAAAACGGTCAGGTATAGTTAATATACCGGCTTGTTTATTGATGGCAATTATATCATCATCCTCGTGAAGAATATGTAAACTTTCTTTTTTCATATTATATTTCAATTGTTGTATCACCTTTTTTCCAAACAATGCCTTTTTCCGAAAGAGAAACGCTAATATCTTTACCGATTGAAATTTGTGCTCCATCTTGTAACACTTTAAAATCAAAAGGCTGTTTTGACTTGCCCCGCTTCTTACGCAATTTTTGCACAGATTTTTCAATCTCTTGTTCTTTTGGCATAAATGTAGAATATACATCAAAAGCCAAACCTATTCCCCAACCAATTATAGAGTAAATATACCAGCCGGAATTAGATGTAAAATAGTCTAAAAAGAATAGACCTCCATTCACAATGGTGAACGCAGCTATATGGTCATAGAGTTTACGCTTTTTGCTTCGCAAAACTTCGTTTCTTAACTCCAGTTCTTCTTTTTCAAACATATATGCTTCTACGGCTTGCTTCAGTTCATCTTTCGTGATACCTAACTCAATTGCCGTGTTTTCCAAATCTGCAAGAGTATAGTGCGACCCAAACGGTTTATTATGCAAGAGATTGCGCAAAATGCTGTCCGCATCCTCACGAGAAAATCTTTGTTGTTGCCTCATCGAACTACTCATTAATTATTGAATATCGGATTGTAATAATTCAATTTTATCAATTCCTTCTTCTATAAACTTGGCTTCACCTTGAAATCCGGATTCTTTGAATTGTATAATTCCTGATGGCGAGACAAAGAATTTTGCAGGTATGCCTGTTACTCCAAGAGATTTGGCAAATGTGTCGTTTTCGTCAAAATATACCGGAAACGTATATTTATTTTTAGTCATGAATTCATCAACTGTCTTTTTTTTATCGTCCGAACGTTCCCAACAATTTACGATAAGAAATTCAACCTTATCATTGTTTTTGTATTTATCATATAATTTTTGCATTGCAGGGAAAGAAGCGCGACAAGGTCCACACCATGTTGCCCAAAAATCAATAATCAATGTTTTTCCCAACAATGAGCTAATCTCTATAGATTTACCTTCTTGGTTAAGTAATGTTCCTTTTGGCATGGATTGTTGGAGCATCTGGTTTTTCAAACTACGCCGACGAGACATTGCTGACGCTTTGTCTAGCACTTTCCGATAATCATCGTACGTTGTATATTGTGCCGATGGAGCGAAAGTTTCTTGATTTATCTTTTTAATATTATCATTTGCACGCGAAAGTTCTATGGCTTTTCCTGACCAAATAAATGCTTTGTTCCACTGTTTTTTGTCTTCATATAGTAAACTAATCAGTTTATCGTAAATCACTTCATGGCATGAAAGAGGATATTGTGTGACAACATACTCCAAATCGTTTATTGCCTGCATTTTTTGATTATTTCTCTCGTATATAAAACCGCGTGTTGCCGTTATTTGTGTCATCATTGATTCTTCTTTGTCTAACCATTCTACATCTGACATCCAACGTGGCTTAAAATATTGGATACCGGATTGTATTAATGCATCCCGCTCTTTAGTTAAATATACGATTGCTGACGGAATTTTTGTCGAATCGGCATCAACCTGGATAAATGCAAACATTGAAATAACAAAGGGATTTCTATGTTTTTCTTTCGAATATCTCTCTATCAAGCTATCGAGTATTGAAAGTGAAGCAGCCACAGGTGCCAAGCCTTGTGCAAGCATAGGCATTTCTTTAGAATAAGGAAAATTCAGAATATATCTCATGCCCAAATCTACTACTTGCCTCTGATCATTCAGTCTTTGCAAAACATCTAATTCGTAATCTTCGGCAAGTTCTGATGTCGGGTGTTTTTTCACAAATGCATTGGCAATCGAATCTGCTTTCATTTTATCACCAATCGCATTGAATGAACGCCAAGCTGATCGCACCACTTCCTCTTTTGACCAATCCTTCACTGTGGCGAATATTGAACGTATGCTCTTATCAAACTCAATTTTTGTCAGTTTTTTATTGTCATAAGACAGAATTGCTTTTCCAGCCTTTGCAGGTACATTGTCCGGGTATAAACGTAGTTCTTCGCTTAGCATCTCTTCAGATTTAGCGGAGGAAACCCCACGTTTACAGTTATCGGGAAGCTGTCCAAGATAAGAGATAGCTGCTCGAAAATAAGCATATTCTTTGACCTTATTGTCTGTGTCAACAACAAACAAACTCCAGAATTGTTGGCCATTATCGTCAACTGTTTTCCCGTTCACAACTTTGAACATCACATAGACGGCATCCATTGGAATGACAATGCTTGCCTCACCTTTATCGGAAATGGCAGCTTGATATGCTGTCGGCTTCACTTGGGAAGAAGCATAACAATACGCTATCAATGTGCTCTTTCCGTCCGAATTTTCCTTCGATGGCTTGTAGATAAGCGAAACTGTGCTACCCTGCTGTGCAATTTCCGGCAAAATCAGTTCACCGGCATGTAACCGTAAAGCAAAAAACAAGTATAAGAGTATAATTATACTAAACTTAGAGAATAACTTCTTCATTGAAACGACAATCAGATTTTCATAGATTTATAGTTTTAGTACTACAAATTAGTTACCAAACCGCAATAATCAGTCAAAATACTGCGTTTTGGTTCGTATTTTTGATATCATCACTTTAGATATTTATGAAGATACACCCTTTCCTCAGTTCAAGTATATCAGAAAAAGAATGGGATACTTTCGTTGAATCCTCGAACAATGGCACCATCTTCCATACACGAAGATTTTTGTCATATCATCCCCAAGGTCGCTTTCACGACTCATCATTGGTGATCGAAAAAAATGACAAACTGTTTGCGGTCTTTCCTGCGGTCATCATCGAAAGAAATGGCAAACGCATACTCTCATCACATTCCGGTGCGTCGTATGGTGGTTTCGTCCATACTGATGACCTGAATTTTAAGGACGCGCATGACTGTGTCAAACTTCTCAAGGAGACCGCTGTTTCTTTAGAGTGTGATGCCATACAGATTACCC
>JAFLBY010000191.1 GCA_017302855.1 Candidatus Kapaibacterium sp. | reverse complement strand
AAAACACAGCACAAATATCATTATTTCTTTATAGGGAAATAACCGACTTCATTTACTACTTTTTGTCCTTCTTTAGCAATTACCCAATCAATAAACGCTTTCATTTCATTTTGTGGACGTTCTTTCAAGTAAAAGTATAGAAACCTTGAGATAGGGTATTTACCGGAAAGAATATTAGCTTCATTTGGTATCACATACTCTTTGCCCGCACCGGAGGCAATGGCAAGTTCTTTAATATCTTTACCATAAGCGGCACCACCATAACCAATACCGTTCACATCTTTGGCAACTGCATTCACTACAGCGGCTGTACCGGGCATGTGTTGGGCACGGGCATCAAAATCTTGTTTGTTTAGCACATGTTCCTTGAAAAACTCATAGGTACCCGAGTTATTTTCACGACTATAAAGCATGATTTTTTTATCAGGTCCGCCCAGTTCTTTCCAATTGGTCGTTTTACCGGTAAAAATTTTCATCACTTGTTCAATCGTTAATTTTTTGATTGGATTTGACTTATGAACATAAATAGCGAGACCGTCACGAGCTACTTTGACTTCAATGCCTTTGGTATTGAACTTCGTTTTCAATTGCTCTACTTCTGCGGGTTTTATAGGGCGACTTGATGCGCATATATCTGTCGTACCATTGATAAGAGCGGCTATGCCTGTTCCTGAGCCGCCACCGGTTACTTGAAACTGCACATTTTGATTTTTTTCTGAATATTTTTCACTCCATCGCTGACAAAGTATCACCATGGTATCAGAACCCTTGATTGTGATTGTCTTTTTGGGAACGAATGCTGCCGATGCAAGAAGAAGTGCGAAAGCGAGTACAAAAAACCCTCGTAGTTTCATAAAGATTCATATAATGAATAGGTCAAAAAAAACACAGCACTTTGCTGCTAACTGTGCAAAATTACAACCATATTCTCTGATAGACTATGTTATTATTTGGCAACATAGCTTCAAGTCGATTTTATTCATGAGAAATGACAGCTGGGAAAAAGTGTAATCCAGCATCTGTTCGCACCTTCACGATATACATTCCGGACGGAAACGACCATGTGTTAACGACACATAATGATTTATTTTTTATAGACTTATACATTTCATTACCTTGCATATCATAGACCATCACATCATAAATGCCATCACATTCCACTCGTACAATATCATCACAGGGATTGGGATATACCCGAACAGACAATTCATTCGAAGACTCTACCCTATTCGCTGATTCTACTTCTATATACTCTAACTTTCGTTTCTCCGATTCTTTCCCTTCTTTATTACGAATGCGCAAGCCCACATTATAGACTCCCGGTTTGCTATAGAGATGCACTCCGTCACGCTCTTCTGACTTAGTTCCATCACCAAAATCCCATTCATAACTCAGGTCACCATTATAGGGAACACTCATATTCTCGAATAACACACTGTCACCTACTCGTACTCGACGAATATCGCTACGAAAATCTGCCACCGGCTTCACTGATAATGACGGTATCTGCCACAAAGAAACACTACCCGTACTTGAACCGAGTGCGCAATACTTTCCATCGGATGAAATAGCCATTGCGCTCACATCTATAATCCCTAAAGCAGTGCTTCCATAAAAATAGGCTTTCCACTGTTGTTCACGCATGCTGTAGATACCCGCGACGGCATTCTTTACCGGAGGCGAAACGGCAACAACATGATCGCCATCGGGCAGAACTTCAAATTGACCTTTTAACCCGGATAGTAAAGTCACAACTCTGCGATTACTGTCTATGTCCCATATTCCATTCGTAGTCCATAGATGATAACCATCAACGCTGTAACGAATATGCCAAGTGTCGTCATTGAGAATTTTGACTACATTTTTTGATCCTTTTTCTGATATAAGTATTGCGGGAGTATTGAGTGGTTCGGGACGTAAAAGTACTGACGGAAAATCACACTCTGTACCTATTGCAAAAGTAACATATTCATTATTTGGTGATATTACCAATGAACGAATCGGTGCGCGCATTAGTTTTGTATTTGTTCCACGATCATCTATTGATATCACATTATGTTTATCATAATGCATAATATTCCCTCGAACATACCACCATCTATCATCAAATTGATTTTTATTTCCAAGATAATCACCATAAAACCCCAGAGCAAACCATGAATTATCACTCGACATACTCATGTAGAAATTTTCTTTGCGAGGATACTCCCAGAAATACCCTGTACTTCTACCCCAATATGCTTCACTTAATTTTTTTTCAAAAAGAACAGGATATGAAAGTAGTGTATCTATTCCATTGTTTTCTATATTAATTTGATATGTGTTTGTAAATGGTCTAAGAAATGAAAAATCTTCATTATACTCTCTTTCAACAACCTTTTTTTTTGTTATTGTTGAGTAAAAACAATGCCTGTCATCTGTAAACTTAGTAAATATAGGAAATCCGTGAGTCGCAATTTTACCAACACTACTTGCATTGCGTAATGAGTAGAGTGATAAACTTGAATTATTACCTGTTACTGCAATAGTTTGATTATCAATAGAGAAAGATAAACTCGTAATTTTCCTTAAAGTAGTATCCGAGATTTTCCATAGTAAATGAGTTGGTTTATTCTGAACAACAACTGTTCGTGAAAAAGTATCTTTTTGACCATTTTCTGCAATAACATTCAAAGTAACAGAGTATATTCCTTCTTGAGAAAACTTATGAATGTATTCATCTTTACCGTACACAATAGTACCATCACCAAAACTCCAGTAAAATGTTTGATTGGGATTACGTGGAAAAATCAATTGAGTAAATCTTATTGTATCATTGATATAAACATTATCTTTACTCATTACAAAATGAGGAATAACATCATCCTTTGAAAAATTTGGTGACAATTTCCAGTATGACACATATCCATCGTCATCAGACGTAAGAACATTTTTACTCTTATTACATAAGAAATACAAATTTTGTTTTTGACCTTTATATATAGACTCAAATTTCTGATTTACTATATTCCATACCCCAAACGCATTACTGTCATTACCTTTTAAAAGTACAAAAACATGATTATTATCGCGTATGTACTCAAACTTACTAATATCAGAAGATGGAGATAACACACCTTTTTTTATCAATATATTTCTCTTTAAATCATAGAGTGAGTTATCAGTGTGAAAATATTGCAAATCAGGCGATAAAAGCCCTGATTTATGGGGTAATGAAAAATATTTTCTTTCAATATCAGATGAGTAAAAAGTCTCTTGACCATCGTTTTCATATTCACCTCGATCGTAATTAACTTTTATTGACCAACTACTATATAACGTTGTAAAAAAGATATTTGTCGTATCAACAAAATAAATGGGAGTAATAGCATATCCTGTTTCACTACCTCTGCCGTGATACCCGTTGTAAACCTTATACTGAAATGAATCAGCCGTTTTCTGCTTTACAATCATTTTATTACCATATTTGTAAACATCGGGACTATCGTAATAGTTTTTGCGATATATACATATCAGAGGATATCCCTTTTGTGGAACTGCATACTGTATATAATTATCCATCATATTCAAATCTATATTTTTATCTGTAACAACAGTGGAAATTATCGTATCTTGTTCAAAATCACGAATTCTAAAGCTAAGGTTAGCACCAAAGTTTGCATTTTGATGTAAAACTTCGATAACAAATCTTCCTGTTGAGTCTAAGACAGCAACAGGGACAAGCATACTCGACAATGGGTATTGTGTAATTTTCTTTTGTGTGGAAAGTTCCAAGATTATTACGCTATCTTGCGTTCGACATAGGATACGATCCGCTTCTACATTTGCCATCATTGACAATACTTTTTTTTGACTAATCTTCTTCTTCCACACCAAGCCGTCTTGGGCTTGCATCACAGAAACCGTAAGTACAAAGCATATCATGAACCACACTATTCGCATAAGACACCTCTCAAAATATATACCCGCTATACCGACCAGATGGCAATTTTGTTCCATTTTGCGCAAAACTATGCGTTTTTTAGATATTCAGGTAGGAAAGTAAAGTATTTTTCATGTTCTCGGGACGAAGATAATCCATTTTCGCCAAAGGATAATCGGCAACTGTTTGATAAAATTCTCTATCATTCACAAGCATTTTTGCAAGTTCTGCGGCTTTATCAAGTGAAAAAGGTGTGTCAACCATCGTTAAGGGAAACAGTTCAGGGGCATGACCGGTGGAAGGTGTTGAGATAATAGGAATACCAAGAGCAGCAGCGTCAAGAACATAGCGACCCCACGTATATCGATCATCAAGATTTATCCATAGCCAAGCATAAGCATTGTGCGAAAAATAATCATGCAGTGAAGAAAGTTTACGAATTTCCAGCTGTGGATCTTGATAGATGGCATCTATTGTTTGAAATGCTTTTTTATTATTAAACACAGCACGATGCGTTTGCCAATTTTTTACCATATATCGCAATTTTCGCGAAAAACCACGCTCATAGCCATAATATGCTAATCCTGTTGATTTGGCTGCATAATAATCATTCCACCGTTTGAGCAATAATCCGCAACACAATACTTTTTTTATTCTTTGTTCATGTGGTATGCGGTAGCGCACTATGTCTTCCACAGGATATGGAATACCTATATATTCGGTTGGAGTAGAACTTAATGCCCTAAATAAAGTCACAGAGTGACGATTAATGCAATTTACCAGAGAAGAGGATTGCAATAACTTACGTACTTTGTGTGAGGGCACAAGATAATCGGACGCGGATCCTTCAATTAAAGTCACCCATTGCGTATGTGCGGGTCGAGATTCACATAACCGCAATAATTTTTCTACTCGTCTGGGTGTATATACTTCATTCGTATTACAAATAACAATATCATAGCGGGCAATATCTTTTTCGGTAATAGTATTTTCACCTATATAATCACCATTCATCGCATACACCCATGCTTCAACACCATTCATTGTTGCGGCATCGTTACGCCTTTCCGATGATTTCCATCGCTCTCTTATTCCGGAAATTACAAGTACTTTAGGTTGAGATAATGCCATAAATCTTCGTAATTATTTACTGACTTTTATCTGAAGATTTCTGTTTAAAAAACGTCCTTCGGGCGTTTCTTCCGGATATTTATCTGTAGAGACTGCGGTTATTATTGTAAATTTATCTCCGGAAATCGTGCGGATAAATTTTTCTGTTGCTTCAGCACGATCTTGCGATAATTTTCTATTATAGTCTTCGCCGCCTGTTGCATCGGCACCACCTAAGATAGTCACCGTCGAGCCGGCAGGAATCATATTAGCCATTTGACGTAATAATTCTTTGTTTTCTGCGGTTAATGTACGGCTATCATAAGCAAAACGCAACACTGCATTAAAATTTTCAACATTTAATTCAATTGTTTCCGTGGGTATATCGTTGAGTGACACATTCGCTGCCGTTGAAGCATTGGCAAATGCAGACGCAGCTTTAATTTCCAAAGGAAAATTTGTTAAATTCTTGTCGAACCTACATTGAAAAGACATTTTTGCAGAATCCGCAGGCATGGTTACTGTCGCCGGTGTTAAACAAGCACCATTTAACCGTAACTTAGAACCCGACTTCATATTATTACTTTTAATGCCAATCATAACATCACCTTGAATTTCAGCATATTGTCTTCGAGAAACATACGCTTTAAGTGGCACATTTTCCATTATGATATCTACACGTCTATTTTCTTCACGCCCGGTAACATATTGCTGATTCGAAGGATTATCCGGCAATATTTTTGCATCCGTTTTTATTATGTTTTCAGGTACACCCGCATTGACTAATGCTTGTTTAACAGAAATCGCACGTGCTTCGGAAAGTGCAATTCCACGTTCATCATCGCCAGAAGTGCCGCCAACAAGACGGATTTTTGCATTAGGATTATTTTTTACTGTTGCTACAATGGAGGCAATGAGAAAACTATGGTATTGCAAAGCATTCAGTGTAAGCTCATCACTCAAAAAATTGGATGAAGTATTGTAACGTTCAGGAATATCAGAAGAATTTT
>JAFLBY010000190.1 GCA_017302855.1 Candidatus Kapaibacterium sp. | reverse complement strand
TTAAAAAAAATACTGCAAAGGTTTCTGCAAAACCCACAACATCAGTAGGACTTTTACCATTGGCTTCGATGAACGATGTGGAAAGAGTTCTCGCAATGATTCGCCAATTAGATCCACCGGGTGTAGGTTCGCGCTCAGTACAAGAATGTCTGCTCGCACAACTATACATGAGCGATTACCAAGATAATGACCATAAAAATGCAATCCGCGTTTTGGAACAAGCGTACGAGAGCTTTACCATGAAACACTATCACATTATCATGAGGTCACTCGCCATTAATGAAGAAGAATTAAAATCGGCATTGGACATTATCAGGCATCTGAATCCTAAACCCGGGCAAGGCGATTCTCTCGGTATGTCCAGCACGGTTATACCCGATTATTCCATTGATTACGATGAAAAAACGGACGATATTGTCATTCTCATCAACGATTCACGCATACCGGAATTACGGGTCAATAAAATGTATGAACGCTTAAAAAAAGATGCACGGGTCAATAAATATAACAAAGATACCAAGCATTGGCTGCGAAAAAAATTCGATGATGCTAAATTTCTTTTACAAGCGATTCACCAACGTAAAATTACCATGCTAAAAGTGATGACAGGTATTGCTGGATTGCAAAAAGATTTTTTCAAAATCGGTCAAGAAGGATTACGACCTTTAATTTATAAAGATGTTGCCGATGATACAGGGCTTGATGTTTCAACAATATGTCGTATTGTCAATGGAAAATTTGCTCAAACTCCGTATGGGACTTTTGAGTTACGATACTTTTTTTCAGAATCTTTACCTTCTGATGATGGTGAGGAAATATCAACAAGAATAGTCAAACAAAGAATTAAAGAACTTATTGACAGCGAGAAAAAAGGTAAACCCATGAGCGATGAAAAACTCACAAAAGAATTGAAAAAATTGGGACTTAACATAGCTCGCCGCACCGTTGCAAAGTACAGGGAACAATTACGAATCCCCGTAGCACGATTACGCAGAGAATTATAATAAATTTCGCTTTGACGACAAAAAAAGTTGTGATTGATATGTATATATCATGAACTGATATAAGAACAATGGACATAATCCATCATAACATCTTTAATGTTATGTATCTCACATTATAATCACGGATATAGTTTTTTTGTAAGCTGTACAGAGTGAGAAATAAGTTCACGCAAAGCATTATTATGAATATCAGACAGAGAATTAATATACAGGCATGATGAGCCAATGGTGAATTTACCTAATTGCGCTAATATATCCCCGTGCTCTTCAAAACCCGACATACAATACACAGAAATATTTTTCTTCTTTGGTGAAAAACCAACAATAAACCATGTACCCTCTCTGCCCGTTTTATATTTATATGAATATTGTCCGAAACCGACCATTGAATTTCCCCACATTACGGGTTTCTCTTTTGTAATATCCTGCATCATTGCACATAGTTCATAACAATCCTTGCGAATACTTTCTGAAGTAATTGACTGCAAGAAATCCTCAACGGACATATCTGTAATCTGTGTTTTATTGGAAGCCATAAAAAATCCTCAAAAAAAATTATGTATGTGATTGTAAAGCCGCTTTATAAGTTTGCAATGCCCTCTCCCGAGCAAAAGTATGTTCGACAATTGGTGACGGATAAGAACCGGTGCCTAATTCAGAAATCCATTGCTTACAATATCGAAATTCCGGGTCAAATTTTTCTTGTTGCATAGTAGGATTAAAAACACGAAAATATGGAGCCGCATCACATCCCGTGCCGGCAGCCCATTGCCAATTGCCATTATTGGCAGAGAGTTCAAAATCTAATAATTTCTCTGCAAAATAGTGTTCGCCTTTGCGCCAATCAATAAGCAAGTGTTTACATAAAAAACTTGCCGTCACCATACGCACACGATTGTGCATAAATCCCGTAGCATTTAATTGTCTCATACCCGCATCAACAAGCGGATAACCGGTTTTTCCTTGTGTCCAAGCAATAAATTCTTCTTCATTATTACGCCATTGTATAGCATCATATTCAGGTCGAAATGCATTGTGGACAACATACGGAAAATGCCATAAAATCTGCATAAAAAACTCACGCCATTGTAATTCTTTGACAAAAGTTTCATTACTCTGTAATGCAATTGTAAGTAAAGAACGAATGCTGATAGTGCCAAAGCGTAAATGAATACCCAAACGTGTTGTATCATCCACTGCCGGTAAATCTCTGGTAGTATGATAACGCATAATTTGAGCCGTATCAATAGTACATGGAGGTAATGCAATTGATGTTCGTGAAAATCCAATCATGTCAAGATTGGGAAATGGAATCTTGACTTTTAAAAATTGACTATAATACTGTTTACATAAAAATGGCTGATAATGTTCTTCGGTTATAGTATGTCGCCATTTTTTTGAGTATGGTGTATAAACAGTATAAAGCAAGCCATTATCCTTGGTAATGTCATTTTGTTCAAATATTACCTGATCTTTATAATGCCAGACATCAATTCCATTTTTACGAAGAGCATTTTCAATCATCGTATCGCGCGATAAGGCATAAGGTTCATAATCTCTATTAAAAAATACGGCTTTCACAGAATACATTTTAGTAATTTCTTCCCATATTTCCGCCGGTGTACCGTAGAATATTTTCAAGGATGAACCATAATGTTGTAATTGTTTATCTAATTCTTTGAGCGTATCATAGATAAAGGTGACTCGAGCATCGCTTTTATCACTCAGTTCATCTAATATTGTCGAATCAAAGATAAAAATTGGCATCACAGGTAATCCACAGCGTAAAGCCCTATATAATGCATGATTATCGTCAAGTCGTAAATCGCGCCGAAACCAATGAATTGCTATTGCTGTTTCCATAGATGGTAAATAATATACATTGTGTTAAAATTAATGGATAGCATAATTTTTTATAAGCCCAATCCGCACGCCTCCTATGCTCACGAAGCAACTACTTTTTTCAAATTTTCTTAATAAGGTATCTAAAATCACAGTGCCTGCCGGTAAAATGTCTGCCCTGTTTTCCGGCACACCCGGAATATAGAGTATTTCTTCCCGAGTGGAATGCAATAACTGTTGTAATATTATTGTTATGACTAATGAAGATAACTCATAGCCGTTGAGAACGTTAGAGTCGAATGATTCCAATCCCAAAGCTATGCTCGCTAAAGTTACAGGCGTTCCTGCAACACAATACAAAGGACAATCATAATCGGTTGGTATATGCGATAGTTCGCTCTGAATATACTCTATGGCTTTGTCAATATTATCACGAGTGGGCGGTAAATGCGAAAAATAACGTTCTGTTAATCGGACAGCGCCAATATTTATGCTATAAACATTTTCTATGGCTTCATGAGTTCCAATGATAATTTCGGTGCTGCCGCCGCCAATATCAATAACCATAGCTTTTTCTTTATGAGGTACAGTGCCCAGAAAACATAAACGTGCCTCTTCTTCACCTTCAATAATATGGACTTTTGCTCCCAAGGCATTCTCAAGCCGTGATTGTACTTCTTTACCGTTGTGTGCATCACGCATGGCACTTGTTGCAACGGCGCATATCACATCAGTATCGAAGGATATACATGTTTCAGCATATTTTTTCAAAATATTTTCTGCAGCAATAATTCTTTCTTCTTCTATATATCCGGTGCTGTCAACATTTTTCCCAAGCCGAGCAAATTGCACTTCATCGTGGATAATATGCAATGTATTATCGTCAGAAGTATATCCGATTGCTAACAAAATGGTATTTGTCCCAATATCAATTCCGGCAATGACAGTTTTTTCGGCTGTGGACAATTTCATTATTATATCCTCAATGAGAATCTGATTGCACACCATTCACCCTCAGTTAATTTTTCATTGAGAGTAAATCCTTGTTTTTCTGCCTCCATAATTATTTCTTCTGCATCATACACCAAGATTCCTGAAACTATCAGAATTCCATTATGAAGTGATAATGCTTTAAAAAAAGACGGTAAAGCGGGTAATAATAGATTACGATATAAATTAGCAGCTATTCCATGATAATTCTCATAAGGGAAAGCAGCCACATCATGTTGAATTATAGACACCTTCGTTTCAACATTATTTATGGTAACATTTTCTTTTGCATTTTCTATTGACCATTCATCAATATCGAAACCAAGACATGAGGATGCACCGGCTTTAACGGCGAGGATAGCCAGCACACCTGTTCCTGTGCCCACATCCAACCATTGCGATTGTGGAGTTACCGATTCTTCAACCATACGACACACCATTCTTGTTGTGGGATGGTATCCTGTTCCAAATGACATTTTAGGGTCAATGATAATGACATATTTGCCATGAACTTCGTCTTTTTTCCACGAAGGTGTAATCCATATATCGTCGGTAACTTTGATGGGCTGCAATGACTCTTCCCATTGCTTCTCCCAATTTTGTTCGACAATATCGTGTATTCCTTTGATAGTGGCTTTTATGCCTACATTCTCCAAAACAGCTATCATATCCGCCGACACATCCTCCGGTTTGATGCCATGAATTAAGGTAACTGTAAGTTCATCCAACCCTTCTTCTATGCCTGTGATGGGGTATGTAGAGAGCAAAGCAACTGCTATATCATAATTTTCTTCGAGAATTTCAAATTGAATTTGATAGTAAATTTTAGGTATCATTCATCATGCTTTCGTAAATTGTTGTCAAAATTACGGAGAACATGAAATTTTATACGTTTTTTTATGATACAAGCCGAAGAATGTCGCATTGTAGAAAGGTCAGAACACTATATCGCCGTCTATAAACCCATTGATATGGCGGTGCATCCGAGCGATATACATAAAAATGAAACGACATTAATGCATCAGGTTAAATCTCTCACCGGAGAATATTTGTATCCCGTGCATAGAATTGACCGCGCAACTTCCGGGATAGTTCTTTTTGCATTAACACCGGAAACAGCGTCATATATTCGCCAACAGTTCAATGAACAACTCATTACAAAAGAATATCTTGCTGTTGTGCGTGGACATATACTGACGGAGCTATGTATTGACCATGCCATCAACACGCCCTATAAAGCTGAGCGAAAAGAGGCGGTCACTATTATAGAGCCGATAGCACTTTCAGAACTTGATATTCCGAGTGAACGTTATGCCTCATCTCGGTTTTCTTTGATAAAAGCACTCCCAAAAACAGGACGATGGCATCAGATTCGTCTGCATTGTTCATATAAAGGATATCCTATTGTGGGTGATGTAAAACATGGTGATGGTAAAACAAATGCACTGGCACGAGAACATTTCGGATGTCATCGTTTATTACTTCATGCACAGCGTTTGGAATTTTACTATGAAAACGACGGCGAAAAGCAGAATATTCTCTGTCCGCCGGATTCGTATTTTTCTACAATACTCCACAGAATGAAGTTGACGATATGAATGAATCTTTACAACAGCGATTAGCAGCAATTCGTTTACTGGCAATGGACGTGGATGGTACTTTAACGGATGGAGCAATGTATTATTCTGCCGAAGGTGATGCGATGAAACGATTCGACACACGCGATGGCATGGGCATAACTTTACTGCATCTTGCGGGTATTCATACAGCCATCATCACAAGCGAGACTACATCTATTGTACAAAAAAGGTCAGAAAAATTACGCATTCCTCATGTCTATCTTGGTGCAAAGAAAAAAAATGAAGTACTCGCTGAACTTTGTGAAAAACTTGGCTTGACATTTGAGGAAATTGCATATATTGGCGATGACATCAATGACATACCGGCAATGCAAACCGGAGTTCTTGCTGTTTGTCCAGCTGATGCGGTTGAATCAGTGCGTATAGTGGCGTCATATATATGCAGCAAACAAGGAGGTCACGGAGCAGTCCGCGAGCTTGCAGAAATGATTCTTATCGCACAAGGTCATTCCATAGTGTTACCGGAACAATGGTAACTTACATATAAGAACATATCATTTTTTTTAATAGGAGCAAGACCATGAGCAAAGATGGAAAAGAAATTGTTAATTCGTATTCAAAAGGTTTTTTACTCGGGGCTATTGTCGGCGGGGCAGTCG
>JAFLBY010000019.1 GCA_017302855.1 Candidatus Kapaibacterium sp. | reverse complement strand
TATCGGTTCAACAACAGTACTATTTGACATGGAAAAATATGGTGCGGGTGTGTATTATATCGAAGTGCGCACGCCGACAATTGTTCGCAAAGAAAAAATTATAATTGAAAAATAATAATAATAGGAAAAAAATATGAAAAAAATGATGATGATTCTGTTGTTGCTCCCTTGTCTATTGTATGCACAACAAGAAACGAGAAATCGTTATGGTATTATTGCAGGATATTCCCTTAATACACATACTTCTGATTTTAAACGATTACCGGATTGCCCCAGTTGCTCTCCCGGATATAAAGAAGGAAGCGGAAGCGGACTCTATGGTGGCATCATGATGGATATACCATTATCCACAGGATTATTTCTTTCAGGAAGACTCGCATATCATGATATGAGCGGTACATTGCGCAGTACAGAAAAGACCACCATTATTGTGGGAGGTATTGCAACCGATGGTGCTTTTGAGCATACATTGGAATCCACGCTTGGTATTATTGGTTTTGAGCCGTCAATAGGTTTGACATTATTTGATAATGTTCGAGGTAATATTGGATTTAGTGCATCATATTTATTGACAAAAGAGTATGCACAAGTAGAAACCATTGTTCAACCTGCTGAATTTGGAACTTTTCTTAATCCTGATGGCACAGACAGCCGTTCACGTCAACGTAATGTTTTTTCAGGCACATTACAAGAAGCAAATACCTTGTTATTATTCGCCCCCGTTATATCTTTATCCTATCTTATGCCTTTGAATAAAGAGGAAACATTTTATTTACAACCGGAACTTCGTTATTCTTTAGGTTTGAGTAATATAGTCAATGATCAATTGGTAAATTCATGGAAAGTACATGCGCTTGCATTTGGTATAGGACTTTCTTATTCACCGCGCTCCACACCACCGAAGCAAGAAAAATATTTTAAAGACTATAGGATTGATACTGTACGTGTGGAAAAAGAGATTGCGGCAAATTCATATAGTCGCGGTATGGAAAAACAATCAATCGAAACATCGGAAAATGATGCAGAAATTCTGAACACAACAATAGTCCGCCGTATTGATACTCTTTTCATCAAAAAAAATTATGCTCTTCAAGGAAGCATTATTGCACTTGGCATTGATGCAGCGAGCAATGAAGTGCAAAATCCTCAATTCATCATCGAGGAATATATCTCCAATAGATTAGATCCGCTTCTTCCTTATATCTTTTTTGATGATAATTCCGATATTTTGCCTCAGCGATATTCACAATTACAAAAAAATCAAACTTCAGCTTTTTCTATTGATGGATTGTATCGCTCAACGACCTTAGAATTATATTATCATTTGCTGAATATTATCGGTAAGCGTATGACAGAAGAGACAAAAGCAACAATGACGCTTGTCGGGTGCAATGCCGATCAGGGTGCCGAAAAAGGCAATGAGGAATTGTCAAAAAATAGAGCTTCTACAGTAAAAAATTATTTGGTAAAGGTTTGGAATATTGATGAAAGCCGAATACAAATTCAATCACGTACTTTGCCGCAAAAAGCATCCACACCGCTTAATGAACCGGATAAAATAGCTGAAAATCGAAGAGTAGAGATATATTCGGATAATCCAAAAATTATGGAGCCGATATTTATTGAAAAAATAGATAGAAGCGCAAATCCTCCTACGGCACGTTTTAAAATTTCTGCACAAACGGATGCTCCTTTAGTGTCGTGGAAGGTTCAATCATATCAGAAAGTTCAAACACAATATACATTCACACAAACAGGTACGGCTCCCATGCCCGCTTACATTGATTGGGTTCTGGCGCAAGATCAAAAAACAATTCCGCAGTCTGAAGAAAAACTCATAAGTGAATTATTCATTGAAGATAGCAAAGGTAATGCAAAAAATATTAAAGCTAATGATGTGAATATTACAGTCAAAACAATACAGGAAAAACGCATAGAAAAACAAGGTGATTATGAAATTGAGAGATTCAGCTTAATATTATTTGATTTTGATAAATCATCTATCGAAGGAAATAATAAAGGAATAATTGATTTTATGAAAGGACGTATAAAAGAAAATTCGCAGATAGAAATTCTTGGATATACCGACCGTACTGGCAGTGTTGATTATAATCAAAAACTCTCATTGTCACGTGCATCTTCCGTTAAGCAGGCACTTGCAAAAAATGATGCTGTTGTTAAGGGTGTAGGAAATGCAGAATTACTCTTCAATAATGATATTCCCGAAGGTAGATTTTATTGCCGTACTGTCAATATTGTTGTGAAAACACCGGTTCAATAATGGTATCAGCTAATTATTTTTCTCTGAATAATAACGATTAAGGGCTGCTTTTTGTAATGAGCAATGGTAAGGAGTGTATAAACCAAAAAATCTACGAAGATATATGTATGATGGATACGCACACTAAAGCATTTCAAGCCACATTGCGAACTTCCTTTGTTCGTAGGCATACGATATTATGGTAAAGTTTCGTATCTTTAGATACCAAATGTTTTTAAGGTACAGTAATGAACACACAAACAAGAATGAATGATATTGCGGTGCGTCTTGCGGGATTATTACCGTTTGAGTATGTTGCGGATAAACAGTATGTGATAGTGAGCGAAGCTTTACGCGAAGCTTTGAAGCTACAATATTCTGAGATTCAATTTTCGGAATTTAAGCAACTTTTTACTCCTTTATCAGCACGATTATTGGAAGAATCGTTTTCAATTCAGGAAAATCAACCCCATTCTTTACAACTTGTCTTACAAAACCAACAAACGCTTATACTCAACTATGCAAAAGAGGGGACATCTCTTGTCGGTTATATTATTCTTCACGACTCTACGCACTATTCCCTCAACACACCATGCTGCACAAAACCAAGAATAGAAGATTATGGAGAGTTGTTCCGTACCTTAGGGCAGATAGTGTGGGTAATGTCGCCCGACATGTCTTCATTATTGTATGTGAGTGATGCCGTTATTGATACTTTGGGCTATACGCCGGATGAATTGTATCATAATTTCGATTTCTTATTCGGCTGTATAGTACCCGAAGATAAAGATGCATTAGCCAAAGTAATGTCAGAGATTCCCAATGAAGGGATTTCAAATTTTATGTACAGAATTTTCCACAAATCCGGAAAAATTCAGTGGTTGAAAATGGATGCATGGGCAGAAAAAAATCTTGTTGGAGAAACTATCTTGTTACGTGGGATTATGCAAGATATTACCGATGAAAAAAACAATGAAAAACTTATTGAAATACAGAGAGACACTTTCCGTGATTTGACTATAAATGTTCCGGGTGTTATTTATCAATGGTATGAAAAAAGTAATGGCGATTATGGTTTTACGTTTGTAAGTCCGAAACTAAAAGAAATATTTGACATTGAATCCGATGAAATGAATGTTGTTGCAGAACGTATTCACCCCGACGATAAAGAACGATGGCGAGAAAGCATAGAAGAATCGAAAAGAAATCATACATCATGGAATTTTGAAGGAAGATTATTATATCCGGACGGCAGTATTAAATGGTGGCAGGGAAAATCCGTTATATTTCGTCGTAATGACGAAGAAATAGTGTATAATGGGATTATGCTTGATATCACCGAGAAAGTTAAAAATTTGGAATTTGTAGAGCAACAGCAAAGAAAATTAGAGAGTATTCGGCTTGGTGCAAATATAGGAACATGGGAATTGGATATTGCTTCGGGTAAAACTGTTTGGAGCGATGAAGTCTATGCGATACATGAAGTTGCCTTTGATTTTGATCATAATGCCGTCAATGGTATAGAATTTTATCACCCTGATTATCGCCCTTTTATTTCTGAAGCTATTCAAAATACTATAAACGAAGGTTTACCTTTTGATGTTGTGTGTATGTTTATTACTGCGAAAGGTAATCATAGATGGGTGCGAAGTACAGGTAAGCGTATTGGCGATAAAGTAATAGGAAGTTTCCAAGATATTACGGATATACAAGAGCGTGAGTTAATGTTCGAAGGGATTTTTAATTCGATTGTTTCATTGCTTGGTTTTTTGAATACTGATGGTATTCTTTTAGAAGTAAATAATACTGCACTTACATTAGGTGGTGTTGAAAAAAGTGATGTTATCGGCAAATATTTTTGGGATTGTTCTTGGTGGCAAATTTCCGAGCAAACTCGTCAAGAACTGATATCACAATTCAAAAAAGCAGTTGCAGGCGAACAAGTCGTTTATGAAGTAGAAATTGCGATTGCAGATAATCGTACATCAACAATTATATTTAGTTTAAAACCTATATTTGATGAGCAAGGCAAAGTTCTGTATATTATTCCCGAAGGTCGCCCCGTAGATGATGTCGTGGAAGCCAGAGATCGCTTTAAATCTGTGCTTGAAGGCACAAATGTAGGTACATGGGAATGGAATATACAAACGGGTGAAACAATATTTAATGAACGGTGGGCAGAAATTATCGGTTATACGCTTGAGGAATTGTCTCCCATATCTATAGAAACATGGTTAAAGTTCGGACATCCTGAGGATTTAGAAAAATCCGGTGAATTATTACGGCAGCATTTTGAAGGCGAAAAAGATTATTATGAATGCGAAGCACGAATGAAGCATAAAAATGGGCAATGGATATGGGTATTGGATCGTGGTAAGGTATCTAAATGGACAGCCGACGGGAAACCTTTACTTATGTCCGGCACACATCAAGATGTCACGGAAAGAAAGCAATATCAGAGCGAACTGATTTCGGCAAAAAGTGCAGCAGAAAAAGCAAATTTGGCAAAAAGTATTTTCTTGTCTAATATGTCCCATGAATTGCGCACGCCGTTAAATGCAATCCTTGGCTTTGCGCAAATACTTCTTGCAGATAAATCATTGTTGCCGAAACACTCTGAATATATACGGACAATGTATCAAAGTGGCGTGCATTTACTGCGAATTTTGAATGATATACTTGATATTTCAAAAATTGAAGCCGGTAAAATGATATTAGAGCATGGAGATTTTTCTGTCTATGATGTCATCCGAGATATTGAAGGTATGTTTCAGCTCTCGTGCAAACAGAAAAAAATTCAATGTAAGGTCAATATTCAAAAAGATCTGCCCTCCAGATTTTTTGGTGATGAAAAACGGTTGCGTCAAGTATTGGTTAATCTGATTGGCAATGCCGTAAAATTTACGGAACATGGCATTGTTTCTTTACAACTTGAATTTCAACAGCTCAATGAACAAAAATATGCACTTCATTTTTCCATTAAAGACACAGGAAAGGGAATTCCTAAAGATCAAATACCGCTCATCACGCAACCATTTTATCAGATTGATGCTTTGAGTAATGAAGGTACCGGTTTGGGTTTATCTATTTGTACACAGATTTTACAAATGATGAATTCGAGTTTACTTATTGAAAGCGAAGAAGGCATTGGCTCTATATTTTCATTTACTGTGATTTTACAAGCAATGCACAGTAAAGTTCCCACGCAAGATGTCCCGACTGTGGAATCGCATAAATTCAAAGATAAATATCCGCATTTGCCTACGATTATTATTGCCGATGATGTGGAGAGTAATCGCTTTTTCTTAACATCATTGTTAAAAAGTAAGGGATATATTTGTTATCAAGCTGAAAACGGTGCAGACGCTTTCGCTATGTTCATGACCTATAAGCCCAAAGAAATACTCTTGGATATTGTGATGCCGATAATGGATGGTGTGGAATGTGCAAAAAAAATCAGAGAATATTGTGCAAATAATGATATTGCACAGCCATTCATCACAGCCGTTACTGCGGGAATTATTGGCGCCTTACCTCAAGAAGCCGACAATGATTATAGCGTTTTTGATGCTGTTATTCATAAACCCATTGATGTGAAAGAACTTTGGAAATTATTGCAAAGCAACTCTATACTCTATTTCGGCGATTTTGAAACATCCCCTATTGATGAGCAAACGCTCACATCATCATCGCCAATAGATTTCACTGAATTTGCAGTGCTTTTACATTCACCGTATTTTTCACAAACAATTGCAGAGGCAATTGAGTTTCAAGAATTTGAAGACTGTATTCACTTTGTTGAGCAGCTTAATATACCGGACGATCTACAAGAGAAAGCACTATGGTTAACAATCATTGATCGTGCTAAAAATCACGATGCATTTTTCTTTGTAAAACTCTCGGAGTTATTGTCTGTATAAAAAAAATGGCACATTATCGTATGACAATGCGCCGTTTTGTATTGTAATTATGACAAAGTTTATGGTTGTGCTTTTTTTAAGAAGCTCATAAAATTATCTTGATTTGCATCATACGGTGTTTTTGCTATGAGTTTTTCGTCGGGTGTTACTATGACATAAAGAGGTAATTCCACCGAGCCATAGCGTTCTTCTTGCATTTGTTGATTGATTTTATCTTGCGGCACATTACGACGATCGGTAAATAAGCGGACTTTAATCATTTTTTCTAATTCTGCCTGCACTTCTTTGCGCGGGAACATATTTTTTTCCATCCAACGGCAATTTGTGCATGATACACCGGTAAAGTCAATGAAAAGTGGTTTGCCCGTTTTTTTTGATTCTGCGATTGCTTGGTCATAATTATCGAACCATCCGTCATGGTTGGCCGGATTTGACATTCCTATGTTTGCCACCATAGGTTTGTTTGTTGCTTCCACATAGACAAATGGCTCTAAAATCCCGACAGTATTTCCTTGCATTCCGCCGATAATATAAAATGTGAGCGTGGCAAAAATTAATGCAAATGTTGCCCTTGGTGACCCGACAAATTGCAGAGGAGAATCCAATTTTAATTTATACACTCCAAGTACATAAAGTGTGATAAGGATAGAGCACCCTGCCCATATTGCCAATAATGCTTCGCGTGAAATAAAACCCCATCCGAGAACACTGTCTGTGCGAGCAAAATAGCTCACGGCAAAAGCAATTTCCACAAAGCCAAAAACGACTTTAATATTATTCATCCAACCGCCTGCACGGGGTAATTTTGTTAAAAGGGTTGGCACCAAAGCAAGTAAAAAGAATGGTAAAGCAAAAACCGCAGAATACACAATCATTGCAACAATGGGCTTGAACCATTCACCCCCCGCAGCCATCATACTGGTAGTATTGACAAAAGGAACAGTACATGTAAAAGAAGTCATGGAAAATACCATACCCATAATGGCAGAAGCACCGTAGCCGCTTTTTTCATTCGATTTTTTATTCAAAGAGTTTATCCAGCTCGAAGGCAATTGTATTTCATACGCTCCGAAAAGATTAAATGAGATAACAAGAAATAATGCAGCCAAAAATAAATTAAGCCATGGATTCGATGCAATATCACGTCCGGCGGAAGCTCCGAAAAATATGGCGACTACAACGCCAAAAATGACAAATGTTGCCATAATTCCCAAAGCATAGACTATGGAATCAATAACAGGTTTTGTATGTTCTTTTTCTGCTCTTTTGGTGAAAAATGATACAGTAATAGGTATCATCGGATATACACATGGCATTACCCAAGATAATACTCCCAAGCCGAAAGCGCTTAATAATAAGGTAGCCCATGAAGTATCGGTGGGTTGTTCATTCGTTGATTGGGTGGATTGTGCTTCTTTATTTGATGTCGGAACTTCCTTTGCGGATTTTTCTTCTGATGGAGTGGTTGTTTGTGTTGTCATTGCAGTATCTGCGTTTGCCAATATTGCCGCATCGGGATTGTCAAGAACGGTCAAAGCCACGGTGCCGATATAATCATCGGGAGGTATGCAACTTGCTGTATCGCATAATTGCATGGAAGAAATAATTTTTATCTGATATGTACCCGGTTTGGTTGTTGGTTTTACGAGCAAGGGAATCTCGAAAGTCACCATCCCTTCATAGGATTCCGTTTCCATTTCAAAACCGGCATCATAGTGCTTTTTTCCTTTGGGATCTTTGATAGTGCCATCAAATTGGACGATGTTCTTGGGTTCTATGGAAAACAAGGTAGTGCTTGGACCGATGCCGTCCGCATTCAATTGTTCGCGTTGCGGATATGTATGCCAGTGTTTATCCAATTTCAAGATAAACTTTGCCGATGCTTTTTCCCCTGCTTTTACCGAAAGTGAGGTCGGATTCATCGTCACTGAGGCGTGACGTTTTCTTTCTATTGCCGATGCGGTCATTGTAAAGACAATCACACATACCAGCATGACACTATACCATAAACGATTCATATCTGTAAAACGATTAAATGATTATTATTCAACGAAAAACCATGACGGATAAGCAAGCTCCATAAGTGGAGATTATCCATAGTCTGTTCAAAAATAGTGCTTAATTGTACTATGAAGCAAAAAACAGTGCTTTTAGTCAATCAATGGTTCGATGTGTCGGCGAAGTTCCGTGTATGGCATACTGCCGCTTTGTCGCCATTGTTGTTTGCCGTTTTTGAATACGAGTAAGGTGGGGATGGAAGTAATACCAAAATGTTGTGCTATGGCGGGTTTTTCATCAATATTGACTTTGATAACGGTGAGCTTGCCCGAAAAATCCTTTGCTATCTGCTTGAGTGTGGGTGCAATAGCATGACATGGTCCGCACCACTCTGCCCAAAAATCTATGAGCACAGGTTGTGTATGAGTCTGTAGCAAGTCATGTAATGAGGGCGGCAAAGTCGTTTCCATAGTATTACAAAATTGTTGATAGCTGTGACAAGCGTTCTGCTGCTTTATGCAGAGTGTCATCTTGTTTGCAAAAGCAAAAACGTAAAAGTCGGTTTCCTATTTCGGGAGTATGATAAAAGGTTTCCGGTGGAATAGCTGCCACACCAAGTTCTGTTATCAACTTTTTAGCAAACATCGTGCTTGGCAATGTGGTCACGCCCGATATATCGCATAGAATAAAATAGCTTCCGGCAGGTTTTTGAGGTTGTAAGCCATATTGCTCCAATACCGAGAAGAGATAATCACGTTTTTTTTGTAAATCAAGGGCGAATTCACGATACAATGTATCATCGGCACTTAAGCCCGCGGCGGCTGCATATTGAAAAGGAGTAGCACTGGCAAATACGACAAATTGATGAATGCTGCGTAGTGCTTTTTGAAATTCTGCCGACCCTATTGCCCAGCCGATTTTCCATCCTGTGGCGGTAAATGTTTTGCCCATACTGCTTATGCGCACTGTTTTGTCGGTCATTGACGCTAATTTTTGCATTGGTACATGGGTTATACCATCATAGACGCAATGCTCATAGACCTCATCACAAATGGCAATAGTATGATATTCATTGCATAATTCCGCAATAAATTGTAATTCCTGTAAAGAAAAAACCGTTCCTGTCGGATTATGGGGTGTATTGATAATTATTGCTTTTGTTTTGGGCGAAAATGCCTGCGCTAATTCCATTGGATTAAAGCTGAAATATGGTGCATGAAGTGTCACTGCAATGGGAATTCCGCCTGCCATACGAATAGCAGGACAATACGAATCATAATAGGGTTGAAATACGATGACCTCATCGCCGGGATTGATAATCGCTAATAATGAGCAAAATAATGCTTCTGTGGCACCGGAAGTAACGGTAATCTCATCATCGGGATCGAACGATAATCCATACCAATGTTCGGAATGACGGGCAATAGCATGGCGCAATATTCTTTCACCGCTGCCAATGGCATATTGATTTTTTCCTTGAACTATTGCTTCTATGGCGCTTTGTTTCATAAAATCCGGTGTGTCATAATCGGGGAAGCCCTGTCCTAAATTTACGGCATCATGCTTCCGTGCAAGCATACTGATTTCCGAGAATATGGATGTGCCCATGCCTTGGGTTCGTGAAGCAAAAGTAGGTTTCATAGTTATGTATGGAAAAAATGTCAAAAACCGGAACGAACAAAATTCAGATTGCAAATTACATATTTATGCAGAAATATATGCGGGAAGAGTGGTGTTTTTTTTGTTGATGTGATGTACACAGTGCCGAGTAAAAAATGATTTTATCTGCTGTATAGGTTTTGTATAGGTCGGTTTTTTGTAAGTCATTGACATATATATATTCGACATCATACTTGTGCATATAATCGTATAACCGATAGCATTATACGTATGGTATAGATTTTATACGTATGGTATAGATTTTATATAGGTCGGTTTTTCAAGCAGTTGGAATACTTCCACTCAATGTGAAAAAAACTTTTGGCATTGTTTGGAGATATGAAGCAAAAAGTGTATTTTAGCACCCACAAAAATGACCACGGCTCTTAGAGTGCCATTATACACGTCCGAAACTGTATAAATCCCGCGCTTTACCACCGTAGTTGTATTCATATTTTTCACATTTTTAAAGGAGTTCTTTTATGAACACTTCAGTTCTTCCTTCTCGTACGCGCGAGAAACTCGGGGGGGGGGTAAACCTTCTCCGCAATGTGAGCATATCTGTCATTATGCTCATTGCTCTTTTGTTGCCTTCACGTTCAATGGCACAACAAACATTATGTAATTCTTGTCCGCCGGACAATATTGGTATATGGCCCGGCTTGCCATGGATCAATCATGGATGTGTGGACTTTCCTATTACAGTGCAAGGAGTTACCTGTATGTGGCGTGTTTGCTATTGTTATCGTACTTCGGGCATTGTAAGCCCAAATGAGTTTACGGAAGTGTATATTTGTTCTGCACAAACATTAGTTCCCTGTGAGCTCGAACTCACACCAACGGACATGATAACAATAGGTGGTAGAGAACTATTAAGGCAGAATCCTGCCGGAAATCTTCCCTGTCCTCCCTGTCCGCCGGCACAAACAAATTATAGAGTATATTGGACAAGTTGCAAACATGAAACTACCGGTTTATTCTGTAATAGCTTGGATGCTTTATGCGGTGAAGAATTTAAGATTTGCTGCGATCCATTAACAGGTGCTCGCTATACACTGTTTACAGGTAATGTTCAGATAGGTGGTACTTGCCCGACCGGTTGCAAGCAAGAATGTCCATAAAAATACCTTTACTATTTATACCGTCATAATTGAAAATTATGACGGTAATTATTTTTTAATACAACACTATATGAAAAATGTACTTTATTCATGGTTTGCGGTGATTATATGTATATATTCTTCGCTGCAATTATCTGCGCAAGAGTTTTCTGAAAAAAATATCCTTTCAGATTTTACAACTTGTTGTGCAATAAATGATTCATGCTATTATGTAGGTGGTTTATACGGGGCATTATTACAAAGTACAGATTATGGTAATTCATGGAATTCTATACATATACCTTACACGATTACCCATATAAAAACACTCGATTTTTTTGATAATAATCAAGGAATTCTTGGTGATGTTAATGGTAATATTGCCCTCACATTTGATGGAGGTAAAGAATGGGCAGTGCAAAAGATTGGTGATTCCACAATTCATGCAGTGCAATGGCTCAATGCACAATCCATTATTGTACTGTCAGCCAATGGAAAACTCTATTATACTGAGAATAGTGGAAATACATGGAATACCGTATTTTCTATTTCAGGATTGCATTGTAATACTTTTTATACAACCAATGATGCTTGGTATATACTTGCGGACAAAGGTAAGATTTTTCGCAGTTCCAATAATGGCAAAGCATGGGATACAGTCATATCCGGTCCTGACTATGCACAATTTCTTTCTATGAGCTTTATTAATGATAATGATGGAATAGCAATTGGTTATACGGCTACTATGGATTTCGACTCTAAGCCGGTTGTTATAATGCAAACTAAGGATAATGGCAACACTTGGCAGAAAAGTCCTATTGCCGATGCAATAAAACAATATTATTATTCGACTGCTGCCAAAATTATTTATAGAAAAGACAGTAATAATGCGTTTATTTTGTTGAGTTCCAAATTTATTGCTCGCACTACTGATGCCGGTAATTCATGGAAACTTGATACCATTAAATTTTCAAATGTATATAAAGGTAAATTTCATGTTACTTTTGGGTATGGTAATAGAGGACTTGATATAACAAAAAACGGTTATGGATTAGTCGTAGGAACGGATCATGGAATATTAACGACAACAGATTATGGATTAACATGGCGAGAAAGGAGTTATGCTGCACTATCTTCATCTTCGGGAAGTAGGTTTATATATCATATAGCTCGTCAAAACGGCACAACATTATTTATGGCTGGCGAAAGAGTTGGATTATTCGAATCACATAATAATGGGCAAACGTGGTTATACCGTTATCCTAATAAAGACACTATTGGCAATGGTACAGGTAGTAATTTAACGTATATCCATTTTTCATCACCCAGTCATGGTTTTGCTGTGGGTGAACTATTTGCTTCTCCGGCATCGTTGAAACGTATTATTCTTCATACACAAGACGGTGGAAAAACATGGTGGAACAGAGGTACAATTTTTGCAAGTATAGGACATTTTATTTCCCCACAAACGGGATTTCTTATTGGTGATTCTACATTGTACAAAACGACCGATGGTGGAAATACATGGAGTCAAAAACAATTACCGAACAATAATTATTCAAAGCTACATTTTTTTACGGAAGATGAAGGAATAGTATTATCAGTAAAAGTGGGTGTTCCAACAAAAGATACGATAAATTTTCCATTTAAATCAAAAACTGTTTTTTCTGTGCTACGTACAAAGGACGGCTTTCAATCATGGGATACACTTTATACGGAAGCACGTCCCGACAGATCGGTTTCCTCAATGAAATGGATTGATAAAAGCACAGGATTTATACTCGCCGGAAATCAGATATTACGGACAATAGATGGCGGAAATAAATGGGATGTGATACATAACTCTTCCATTAAAACACTAAGAAATATAGATTTTTTCCATGAGAAAGTCGGTATAGCTTTAGGTAATAATGATACGATATTAATAACAACCGATGGTGGAACAACATGGAATAAACAATATATATTTGTAGCTCCGCATTATTATTCATATATGAATGATTTTAAATTATCATACAGCAGGATATTTATTATAGATGATAGTCTTGCATTTTTATCAGGTAATCACCGTTTAATGCGTATTATATTGCCGAAAGCATTGCGTAAAGTACAAACAGGCATAGCAGAAGGTGGTTCATATCATCCTAATTTATATATCAAAGTATTGCCCCATCCTTCACGCGGTGCCTCGCAATTGCATCTGTATGGTTTATATGTTGATAAAGCAGTCGTTCCGAAGCTGAGAATTTATAATATTTTCGGTTCTATGGTTGCCGATATATCGCAACAAGCAGCAATGTCGAGTAATGGTTCATTATCCACAATACCCGTGCCTGATAGTTTACCGACAGGAGTGTATATAGCTGAAATGATAGTTGGCAAATATTCGACATCTGTATCATTTATTGTAGAACACTAATGTGAGAATACCCCAAGGATTATTCAATCTTTGGGGTTGTTTTTCAAGCAGTTGGAATGCTTCCATTCTATGTAAAAAAAACTTTTGGCACTGTTTGGAGATATGCAGCAAATAGTGTATTTTAGCATCCGTACAAATAAACACGGATTTTAGAGTGCCATTATACATAGCCGAAACTGTATAATCCCGCGCTTTACCACCGTTGTTGTTGCACGTTTTTTTAACAAATTTTTATGAAGTATTTCTATGAAATCACACTCAACTTCCATCTCGTACGCACGAGGGGTTCATTGTTCTACGCAGGACGAATGCCCCTTGTTATGAATGGCATGCGATTAAACGTCGGGTCAATGGTCAATGGGAATATGGATTCTACCTCAATGAATGTAATCCTTCGGAGGGTGTCTGCTTCGAAACATATAAATTATGCAGAAATCCTATCTCAAATAAAATAGAGTATATCAAAAATGGTGAAGGAACGACTTATACAAGTTCAAGTCCCGATACCTTTGCATGGCACGCTGAAAATGGTAATGGTCTGCCGGGGAATAATGTAGAAACTTATTTCTCATTATGCAATAATCAGGATATTACTCCCTAATGAGAATATCATTCTTGCATTGTCTATGCCCTCGTTTTTCTGAGGGCATAGATATTTTTATAAAGGAAATTTTATGAATATGATATATAATCGTATATATATTGCTTGCATTATCTGTATCTTATGGAGTACACTCTTCTGTGTACCTGTGTTTGCTCAAATTCCATCGAGTCATATCAAAGACTTGATGCAAGTTTAACAGGTGTGAAAGTCTTATATGATAATACTTGTGCAGCATTTGGCGAAGAAGGCACTCTAATTCTTTCATCGGATAATGGTAAAACGTGGCATAATACTTATCTTGCCACTGATGCAAAACCGAAAGATATTATTGGCTTCTCTCAGAGTTCTCATTATTTCGTTTGCTATGGCACAAAAACATTGTCACACTCTACCGATAAAGGGAATACATGGATAAATACTATTGTACCTTTTGCAGTGCAACAATTGTTCGGAACCACTGATGCCGTATTTTCTCTGACCGAAGAGGGTAGCATAATGCGAAGTATGAATTGGGGAACAACATGGACTGCTTTGCAATTACCGAAAAATAATGGTATCACAGCAGGTATGCGACATGGTAAAGACAGTATTATTATCATTACCGAGCAATCATCGTATTATTGCAGCACAGATAATGGTACTACATGGAGCGAAGAACAATATTTTTCTTCATTGGATACATTGCCACAGTTAACATATTTTTATACGCACAATAATATGTCACATCTGTTGTTCGGAAATATTGTCGTACGCACACAAGATTGGAAGACTTTTCTTCGTGATACTTTGCCGGTAAATCCTCGGTCATTTGTGGTTGAAGAACCATGGGTGTATTATATCAGCCAAACGGATAGTATCAGAGCATATTCATTGACTACAAAACAAACTGCTTCATTTCGACCGATGTTTGTGGGGATGCCTATTTTTTTTAATTCGAGTTATAATGCTCTTGCGAAGCTATCGGATAATTCTCTTGTTTCGGTTGGATTAGGAAAATTTATTATAAAAAAACAACAGGAATCATGGGAATTAGTATCATTTATTTTTCAAGATAAATATTCTGTTCACTTTTATGATGATATGCGTGGTATTGTTGGAGGTGCAAATCAATCATTTTGTTTGACAACAAATGGCGGAGCAACATGGCAAGTAGGTCCTCGTAAAAAAGAAGATTCTCTTTTATTGCGTATAGTTACTAATGCGTTACCGGTTTACGCACTTGAAGATTCTGTATTTGTCGTTTATTTCGGTAACAATATTCAGCCCATGATATCGAAAGATAATGGGAAAACATTCACCCGTAGAAAAGCAATAAATGGTACATCAATGGATAATCGTGTGACACCAATTTCAAGCGACAGCTTTTTTCAGACAGGCAGAGGATTTCTTGAAAATGATACTTCTCTTGTCTATTTATATACATCGGGCGGTGATTCTTTACGGCTCATAAAAAAAATATATGCAAGGTCTTCTCGCGTTTTTGCACGTTCGGCAAAAGAGTTTATCATCTTTGTATCAAGAAATATTCTTACTTTGCAAGACCCTCCATATTTTGTCGAACAGGGCTCATATTTGCTGCGCACCAAAGACGGAGGTCTTACTTATGATTCAACGGAGATACCGTCCAAAAGAAGTACATTCACACTCTATGGGTATGAAGAATCATCCCATTTTTTTCTGACAACGCCTTCCAGAGATGAAAGTGATTTTAGCACTACGTATCTTTATGAAACACGGGATGATGGTAAAACATTTATTTTTCTTGATTCAACGACAGCAGATATAAATCGCATGTGGCGCGATGCAGCCACCCGTCAATTATTTCGACAAACGAGAGACAATGGTATAGAAATATCTGTTGATGATGGCAAGACATGGCAATATTATGTGAAGTGTTCGTCCAAAAATACATTGTTCGCAAGCAAAAATGGGAAAGAGTTATTTTTATTGAATGATAGTTTGAGTTTCGTACCTGTGTCTTTGAAGCGATTGTACCGAGTTGTTCCAGACTCTGTTCATAGTTTTGTGACTTCGGTTGTTAATAGTGAAGAAGAGGATAAAACACTTGCTTATTCTGCTCCGGTATATTTATATAGTCCTTATCCAAATCCATTTAGCTCTAAAGTACGATTTGATATAATATGGCTTTCTTATGCACAGCCATCGGAAACGACATTAAAGGTCTTTAATCAGATGGGAGTTATGGTAGCTGATATTTCGTATTTGTGTCAAACTCTGGTTTCGGGCAATAAACGTCAGACTTTGGAATGGTCGCCCGATGATTTGGCAGACGGATTATACTATATTGAAGCGAGAGCGGATGGATATTCCTCCGTGCGTCACTTAATAAAAATAATACAGTAAAGTAGCTCAAGAAAAAAACATTTACCCCAAGGATTATTCAATCTTTGGGTTTGTTTTTCAAGTAGTTGTAATACTTCCACTCAATGTGAAAAAAAGTTTTAGCATTGTTTGGAGATATGCAGCAAAAACTGTATTTTAGCATACAGCAATTGTACCGGTACCCCAGAGGACCATGATGATGCAATTCCGGAATGCAAGAATCACCGTTACTCCCGTGCCGTCGTGGATACTATACATTTTTTCTTTTTTTATGAAAGGTACAACTATGAAAATACTTCTCAGTGTCATAGTGCTAATGCTTTCCTATTCATCAGTCCAAGCGCAATATTATTGGGAAAGACTTGTTGATAGAGATTATGGCTATAATCCTATTAGTAATTTGGCGATTAGAAATATAACATGGACAGGTAAATATTTGATAGGAACAGGGTGGCGTAGCGAATCAAAATTGGTCGGTCCCTATATTATGGATACAGCATTTACATTATATTTTGGATATTCTCTTGATAGTGGTAAAACTTGGACAAGCGTCGAACCGCCTGTGTATGCGCAAAAGATAAATTCGATTAGAAATACGGATAAACAATTTATTGTTCTTGACAGCATGAATATTATCGTGTGCGGAGGATTATCCTTATTACATAAAGATCATTTGCTCCGTTCAATGGATGGGGGTAAATCATGGTTTAGTTTTGTCGATAAAATTGATGGGTTAATACATGATCCACGTATAAGTTTTTTTAATAATAAAAAAGGTATCATGGCGGGGAGTAATCTGAAATGGCAAACGAATCAAAATGTCTTTTATCACACAGAGGACGGTGGTATTACATGGACATCTTCTACCATGTCACAGCATAAGGACACCACATCGGATTTATATTATAATGATCCTATATGGCTTGATTCGACAACCGTTTTTAATTATAATTATAATATGTATCAACCCGAAGGGGCGGTAGGAGGTAAAACTCCTCATACATTTCGTACATTTATTTCGTATGATGCGGGATATACATGGAACCAACTTGGCTGTAGGATAAGGGATATGAAGGTGATTCAAGTCGTACAGCGCATTTTTTAAAAGCATATTTTCCTACATCGCAAAAAGGCTATGCATTTGGAAGAATCTATAGAAATAATGGATGGATTCCTGCTACATTTGTAACAAATGATAAAGGTCTTTCTTGGTCTATCGCTGATACATCCGCTCCTCTATTAACAAACTATTTAATACAAGGACAGAATTTTGGTCAAGATACATTTTTACTGATTACCCAAGGAGGAAAAATTCGTTATACTATTGACGGTGGTACTACTTGGAAAAATCTTATTGATGAGAATATTATAAATCATCTTTATAATGAAACTGATTATTTGAATTGTGCATATTTCTATTCTTTGTACGATGCGGTCGCTATCTCTAGAGTAAGAAAAGATGTTGATGGCAAATCAATAAATAATCCTCCTGTGTATCGTTTGCGTCAAGGTACAGTTTCGGTAGCAGAAACAGAATCAACAGTGGAGTCATCGGGTTCGGGCAGTATTTATAATGTTTATCCACAGCCCGCATCGCAAACTATTATATTTGATTTTTATGCTGTTCCGAATAATTCTGATATAACATTTAAAATCTATACGATGTATGGCGTGGAAGTAGGCGATTATACGGAACAATTACAAAAAGCATCAAGTTCGTATGGCTGGAAAAGAATGCAACTTGCTTTGTCGGATATACCAAATGGATTGTATATAGCACATCTTGAAGCGGGAAACCGTTCCGATTCCTTTTCATTTGTTGTTGTAAAATAATATCGTAGAAAAAAACATTTACCCCAAGGATTATTCAATCTTTGGGGTTTTATAATAAAGTATATTTGAGGATAATGTTCGGATATGATGTGTTCGTATCAATGATGTAAGTACAAAAAATTGATTGATACAGTATTAAAAAGCCACATCGTCATAGGAAGTATTGCCATAAGCGGGCGGTAAATCATGGCGAAGCGATAAATTTTCAAAACGTGCTAATTCTTTCAAAAAAGCAAGTCGCACTTCGCCTGTACTGCCATTTCTTTGTTTACCGATAATGATTTCTGCTGTTCCTTCGGTTGGTGCGCCATCATCATAAGTTGTAATGCCATAATATTCTCGTCTATTGACAAACATCACGACATCGGCATCCTGCTCAATAGAGCCGGATTCACGTAAATCGGAAAGCATGGGGGTTTTATCTGCACGAGCTTCAACACCCCGATTAAGCTGAGCCAAAGCAATAATGGGAATATCTAATTCTTTGGCAATTTGTTTGAGCGAGCGTGAAATAATCGAAATTTCTCGTTCACGGCTTTCTGCTTTGGGCGATGACATAAGCTGCAAATAATCCACGACCACCAATTGAATATTATGCTCTGCTTTTAATCGTCTGCATTTTGCTCTCATTTCCATAATGGAAAGCGATGGACTATCATCAATAAAAATAGGCGATTCAGCCAAACGATTAATGGCATCGAGAATTTTGGGCATCATGTCTTGCGATAATTTACCGCCCCGAAATCGAGATAAATTAATTTGTGATTCGGCAGCAAGCAAACGCTGCATGAGTTGTGTTGCCGCCATCTCAAGCGAAAAAATAGCAACAGGTTGCTCATAGACAATAGCAGCATTGCGACATAAGGATAATGCTAAAGCTGTTTTACCCATGGAAGGACGAGCAGCCAAGACAATAAAATCGGATTTTTGTAAACCGGAAAGCATTTCATCCAATTTGGTGAATCCCGTGGGTATGCCTGTGATACCGCTATGTTCGCCTTTATTTAACATCTCCGAGATGAAAGCAAAAGTCTTATGGGCAAGGTCATTCATGGTTAAAAAACCTCGCCGCAATCGTTTCTCGGCTATGTCGAAAATCTGTGCTTCGGCTTTATCAATTTCTTCTAAAGCATCGGTAGTATCATCATAACAGCGTGATAAAATTTCACCTGCTGTGCTGATAAGTGAACGTTTGAGCCAGCGTTCTTGTACTATACGGCAATGATGCTCTATATTGGATGCCGTGGGCGAACTCATATTCAATTCGGTCAAATAAAATGAACCGCCCACTTGTTCTAAAAGCCCGCGCCGTCGCAATTCTTCGGAAAGAGTGAGTAAATCAATTTCCACCCGCCGTTCAAATAATCCCAGCATGGCTTCATAGATACGCTTATGGGAATCACGATAGAAATAATCGGATTGGATAATCTCGATGGCTTTGGCAACGGCTGCAGTATCCAACATCATGGAACCCAAGACAGCCATCTCCGCTTCCAAAGAGTGGGGCGGCATTTTGCCTTGCTGTACGCTGATATCCGATGCTGTCTGTTTACCTTCCGCCGACTTTTTACGTGGTGCGGTAAGGGTATTGAACCACTTAGTGCCTTCTTCTTCGCGCATAATACTGATGATGTTCCGATAGAGAAATAGTTTTGTACAAAAATAGGTATATGGAGGGTTATTGGCTAAATTTAAGATATTCAGCCCAGACACAATAGAGTTCCCATGTGGCTTGCACATCGCGCAAACAGTATTCTGCAATTTCCATTAACTGACCTTGTGCATAGAGTTCGCCCACTTTAGAGCCATCCACACCTTCGGATTTGGGTGAAGTAATGCCAAAAGCTTTTGTATAAAAATCGAAGTTATAGCGCTTCATCGGACCATACGAAGAACGCTCATAAAATGTAAGCTCATCAATGAGGTCGGTGTGATTGCGATAGTTAAAGCGCGATCCTTCCATTAAGTTGCGCGAAGGATGAAGGCGTAACAAAGCGGAACGTAACATAATGAACGGCGAATCGAAGTTACGACCATTGAATGAAATCAAATGAGCGTTTTTGTATTTATCTAAAGCATTCCAAAATCGTTGAATAGCCGAGCGTTCATTACAACATACTATCTTGATGCCACCCTCGTTTGTCGTCAATGGCACATAGTCGCCGTCGGGTAGGGAGTCATCAGTAACGAATGCGCCGCGGAACACTTCCACAAGGTCATTATCCTTGGTTTCTTCAAAGATGATAAGCCCGACACATACTATTTTGGCAGTAAGAGGTGACAAAGCCATTTCCCCGATTTTTTTGTCTTTTTCTTCATCCGTTGTTGCTCCACGTACAAGATATTCACGCTGTGTTTCGTCAAAATCTGCGTATGGCAAAGCTACCGTTTCAAAATCGAAAATGATATGGTGTTTACTCATAAAAAACTCCGCTGAAAAAAGTGCGCAACCGTACATTGTCCTTAAAGCGGTAATTTTGCACCGTATTTACAAAAAATTTTGTACAAATCTACTTCAGATGATTCACATAGCACGATTGTTACTATTGCCATTGGCACTATTATGGGTAAGCAGCTTTATCGGTTGCGGCACCTCTTATGAACTTGACACCAAAGATCCGGCATCCATTTTCCGTGCAGCCATGATAGAACTCGAGGACGAGGATTGGCTTGAAAGTGAAAAACTCTTTGATCTTATTCGTCTGCAATATCCATCATCCCCTTATGCTGATGATGCACAATTTTACATTGGTGAATTACATTTTCGCAAAGGTGAGCATATTCTGGCTTCATTCAATTTTGATATGGTGCGTCGCAGCTATCCTATGAGTGAACTATCCCGTATTTCGCGCTATAAATCGGCTTTGTGTTATTATGAATTATCGCCGCCTTTTGATCGCGATCAAGATTATACAAAAAAAGCAATTCAGCATTTTGCAGAATATCAAGCATTGTATCCCGATGATTCTCTCTATATGGAATCAGGAAAAAAAATTGATGAATTGCGCAATAAACTTGCACGACGTGAATATGAAACTGCGGAAATTTATCGAAAATTATATACCAATAAATCGGCTCTGGTGTATTATGATTTTGTGATTGAAGATTATCCCGACACAGAATATTATGAAGCGGCATTTGTTGGAAAAATCGAAGCACTTTCCGATCTTAAACGCAAAGATGAATTAAGAGCAACAATAGAACAATATAATGCACGTATTCCCAAAGGTACGATGCGCGACCGCGTGATGAGTATTGCCAATTCTTTACCATAATTTTTTTTATTTTTTATGAACACTCCGGTAACAAAAACTCCCGCTGAATCAGTGGTAAATATGACACATTTAGTTTTACCCAATGATACAAATCAGCTTGGTAATTTACTTGGCGGTACGCTTATGCACTGGGTGGATATTGCAGCGGCTTTAGTAGCAATGCGCCATTCTGCTCGTGTATGTGTGACTGCTTCTGTGGATGAAATTAATTTTTTTGAACCTATTAAATTAGGCCACATGGTGCGTGTTCATGCTTCCATTAATCGTGCTTTTCGTACATCTATGGAAATTGGTGTGAAGGTATTTCGTGAAGACCCTATTCATGGTTCTGAGGCGCATACATCAACGGCATATCTTACTTTTGTTGCCATTGATCAATATGGAAAACCTATGTCGGTGCCGCAAGTGGAGCCTGTAACGGACGATGATAAACGTCGCTATGAAGCAGCAGCATTACGTCGTGAACAACGTCTGAAAAATCGTGATATTATGAATGCACTTCGGGAAAAAAAGGGGTAATTTTTTTTACTGGAGGTTATTAAATAGGTATTTAACAAAGAATAGTTGAAGTACAATGGAAAATCAAGAACCCCAGAGAAAGTTGGTTGTAGGTGGTCTTTCGCTTCCTATTGTTATCGTATTTCTTTTTTCCTTTGTTATAGGGCTTTACGTCTGGTTTGGCTACTACTACAATTATAGTGAAATTACAGGTTCGTTCTTAAATGCACTATATACAGGTTTGGCTTTGGCATTCCTCATTGTTGGGGTTATATTACAATCTCGTGAGGTAAAAGAACTGATCAAACAAAATGAAGAGAATAAAGACTATACTAAAAAACTCGAAACATCATTAGAAAAAAGAGATCAAATTATTGCTCGAAAGAATAAGGAAGAAACGATTGTTCGTTTGATTAGCTTATATGTTGATGTAATACGTCAAGAGCAAGAACAGGATTATGAATTTTTTAGAAAACGCTTCCTCCAGATATTTAATTTTCCGGAAACGTATATTCTTGACGACCAGAAAAATAGTGAGAAAGAAAATTTGGAATATATAAAGAACGGTAAGGAAGATCCTAACTATCTTAGAGCTGTATTCTGTTTTTGTGAATACCAAGTCGGCTATCAGTTCAGATTTTCAAACAACTTGATTTTAAGGATATTTGAATATATCTCTCATGAGTTTAACACGAGAAACCCCGATGATATGACCTCGAAGAAGCTTTTTGTGAATATGGTTGTTGATGCTTTAGATAGACATAGATTATTTATATTGTTCTTTGCAGCATTCTCTGATAAGTATCCTAATCTCAAAAAGTATATTGAAGAATTTGGAGTATTGACAAATTTAAATGACCGATATCTTGAGTTAGTTGAATATAAGAAACTATATAGAGAATCTGCTTTTAGGAGATATTAGTTCTTAATTTTCAATACTACTAACAAATGTATTTTTAGATGTTTTCTATGTTGTCGGTTATTCCTGTATGCGAAAGATTATTGCGTGATGTGTCTTATATATACACGTGATGTATGTGAAGTATTTTGAAATGGGAAAATCGTCTTCATTCATTCTTGATTTAGTTATACTGAATAATTCCACAAAAAAGGGCTTTAAAAAAGCCCTTTTTTTTATAGAAATATCTTAGTTTTCTTGAAGTGCCATAACCGCTTGTTTAAAGACTTCACCGCGATGTTCATAATTTAAAAACATATCGAAGGATTTACAAGCCGGAGAAAATAAGACAATACTATGGGGATTGGCATTCTGTAAGCCAAGTTGTACTGCTTGTTCAAGAGAATCGGCACGGATACATCGTACCATTGCGCTATAATGATTGAAAATTGCATCTTTTTCTTCACCGATACAAATAATGCAATGTACATTGTTGTGTACCAGCTCATCCAAGGAAGAATAATGATTATTGTCGCCTCTGCCGCCTGCAATCCAGACAATAGGTTTTTGATAGCTTGAAAGCGCATACCATGCCGCATTGACATTGGTTGCTTTAGAATCATTAATGAAATCAATAGAGTGGAGGGTACGTACAAATTCCAGACGATGTTCCACGCCCGAAAACTTCATAAGCGATTCGCGAATATCTTCATTGCTGACTTCAAAAGCCCGCACTGCCAGCGCTGCTGCCAAAGCATTTTGCGCATTATGATCCCCGGGCAATCGCATTTCATCGAATACCATTATCATTTCCTCTTTATGCTGTATAGTATTTTTTATACACAAAGTACGGTCTTTTTTATAGCCACCTTGCTGCATTGGCGACATACTGAAATACTGCACTTGTGCTGCCGATTGATGCGGATATGCTGCAACCGCACTGTCATCGGCATTCAAAATTAGCAAATCATTTGCTGTTTGATTCTTTGTGATGAAAAATTTTGCTTTCGTATAGTTCTCAAATGTGCCATGATATGCCAAGTGATCGGGCGTAATATTGAGAATAATTGCAATATGAGGATGAAATGATTGTGTCCTGTCAAGTTGATAACTGCTTGTTTCTACAACAATTATAGTATTTGGATCTATGGTGTCCACAAGCTCCGATACGGGTGTGCCTATATTTCCTGCTGCAACAGATTTTTTTCCTGCATAATTCAAAATAAATGCAATGAGGGTTGTTGTCGTTGTTTTTCCATTTGTGCCTGTGACGGCAATAATCGGATTTTCGAGAAATGTGCAACCATATTCCAGCTCGCTGATAATGGGTATGCCCGCTTGTTCGGCTTGCTGTATAATCGGCGCATGAGGCGGTATGCCCGGAGAGGTAATGATAATGTCTGTGTGGAGTAGTGTCCGTTCGGAATGCCCGCCAAATTCATAGTCAATGCCGACCGAATCAAGCTTCGCCGCCGCCGGACGATGATATTCAAGAGATTGATATTCTGAAAGAAATACGCGATTTCCTTTGCGATGTGCCAACAATGCCGCAGCAATGCCGCTTTTGCCCGCACCAAGTACTGTAATATTCATTGATTGCCCGAGTATGTATCAAAAATCCACTCAAAGATACAATCTTTCCCTATTATGATACAACAAAAAGCTCTATGGGTTTTACATTGCACGCTCTAAAAGTTTATAGCCCGTTCCGTGAACATTGACAATCTCCACATGATGATCATTGCGCATATATTTGCGCAACCGTGTAATAAACACATCCATACTTCTGCCATTAAAATAACTATCATCGCCCCATATTTTTTTTAAGGCTATTTCGCGACGCAACACAGTGTTTTTATTCTCGCAAAGCATTTTTAGTAAATCGGCTTCTTTGCTTGTGAGAGGTTGGCGATAATTGTCGGCTGTCAATAAACGCTCATCATAATCGAAGGAAAAAGCCCCCAAAGAAAATTTGGTTTTGGGCACTTCTTGTTTAATGTGTAAGCAACGACGTAAAACGGCTTGAATACGGAATAATAATTCTTCTGCACTGAATGGTTTTGTCACATAATCATCTGCGCCTATGGAAAATCCTTCGATTTTATCTTCTTTCATACCTTTTGCCGTTAAAAAAATAATAGGCACATTGGTATCGCGCATACGAATTTCCCTTGCAAGGTCAAAGCCATCACGTTTGGGCATCATCACATCCAGCACACATAAATCGGGCTTTTCTTCTAAAAATGCTTGCAGCCCTTCATCACCATCACTGCGCAAGCGAATTTTATATTGTTTTAATTCTAAAAATTCTTGTAATACTGCTCCTAAATTAGGATCATCTTCAACCAAAAGAATATTGTGATTCATACGACATTGAGATATAGATAAAATATTATGATGATAATCGAGAAATTAAAGGAAGGGTAAGAGTAAATGTACTTCCTTTTTGGGGTTCGCTATCCACAGAAATTGTGCCTTCATGAGCTTCGACCATTGCTTTGACATAACTTAGCCCCAGACCAAATCCTTTGACATCATGGCGATTACCGGTGGGCACACGATAAAAACGCTCAAAGACCATACTTGCTTGCTCTCGTGTCATGCCGCGCCCTTTGTCTTTAACTGCAATATAAATATACTTGCCATCATTTTTTGTTTCGATAGTAATGTCGGGTACATCGGGCGAATATTTAATGGCATTGTCAAGCAAATTGCGGATAATATCACTTAAATGAGTCGAGTCACCGTAGAGAACACTTGCTTTTGCATGTAATTGTGTATGGAGTGAGCCGCCTCGTTTATCTATTTGAATATGGGCATTGTGCGATTCACTGACAATAATAGCGTGAATATCCACCGGTTCGGGAACAATAGAATATGTGCCATTTTCAATTTGAGCTGCTTGCAATAATAATTCCACATGCTTGCCAAGACGTTTATTTTCCGAGTGAATAATGCCGGCAAAACGCTGTCTTCGAGCTTCATCAGCAGCAATCTCGGGGTCTTTTAATGCTTCACTTGCAAGCGAGATTGTCGAAATAGGTGTCTGAAATTCATGCGTCATATTATTGATAAATTCTGTTTTCATGTCTGATATCTTTTTCTGACGATTCATTGTTACGACTGTATAACCAAAAGATGTGACAACAATAGATAAAAATATTGCTGAGGCTAATAATTGTTTCCATATTTTTTCAAATGCCGATGAGGTATTGTCGTGAAAATAGAGCCGTAATTCGTATTCGCTTGGCAATATATCATTGGGGAATAATGTGGCGCTATATATATTGCTATTGTTTTCTGATTGAAGAGCTTTATGTGAAAATGCAATTTTCCCTGATTGCGTATGACGTACATCATAAGAAAAAGGCAATTCTATGCCGCTGTTTTTTATTTTTGTACTTATGAGATTTTCTAAAGAGTCGGAATCCAATCGCTGGTGAATTGGACGCGGACCGGTTGCAAGTTCTGCAATCCAACGTGCTGTCATATCAGTGACTTGATGCACTTTTTGCGCCACATTTCGCACTGTTACTTTTTTTACCGATGTATTTGATTGTTGTTTAATTGGAACAATGCCGGGCGATATAGATTTGGGCGCAACAGTAAGTGTGACAGCTTTCGTCGGTGACGTGTTTTGATCGCAAGATGAAGTCGTGAATATAAGGGCATTTTTTTGTGTGTATGCATCTGCATTAAAAACGAATGTCGTTTTTGCTGTATTTGATGTTGTAAAGACAGTACGGTTTTGCATTGAGGGTTTCCACACAATTCTATTATCATTTGCGGAATTGACGGCAGCTTGCGATGAGCCGCCATTATCGTATCGTATGGTTCTAAACATATTATCGGGTTTATTAAGTCGAATATTACGGATATTGTTTGTGGATGATGAAGGCTCATCCGCAAAACTGTCATCCTGTTCTATTTCCATGCCCGAATTGCATAATTGAACAATAACATTTTCGATAATTTTATTTTTATTACTCATTATAATTTTGATGGAAGAATCCTGTCTGCGTAATTCTTTTTTTTGATTCTGCATTTCTTTTTGTTTTTGAAATGTTTGCATACGGATTTGTGAACGTCGTAGCGCAGCGGCATTGAGCCGGTTGCGTGTTGCCGCACGCTTTGCTTCGCGTGCATGAAGCGCAAGAGCAAGCAATTCGGCATTGTCCTCAATAAAATGTTCTTCATTGTTATACAGCAATGGAATGCTACGAATAGTATCTTCATTATCTTTGTTTATTCGAAATGCATCACGGGTGGGAAAGTCCTCCTCTTCCTGTTCAAATTCAGTAGGTTCAGTGGCACTGTGGTCAAGAGATTCTTCGTCGGTTTCTTCGCTATACTCATTCTGATATGTGGAAGACGGAACGGTTGTGCGAGCAACCGGTGAATGTATGCTTTTGTCACTATTGTCGGTGTCCGGTGAGGTATCGGGGTTGATTGAGCCGGCTTGCGTGTCGGCATCTTGCTGTTTTTCAAAGTGCATGGCAAGTAAACGTTCTGATTCCTTCTCTTCCATCGAACGAACCATTTCGCTGAGTGCCTCATTGACACGATGACCAAATTGTTCGTCATTGAGTCGCAAAGCAGCATCTATCCAGTATAGTTGCACGCCAATGAGACCAAAAAGTGAGAGAAGCATGGCAGCAATGACCGCTGTGAGTTTCTTTTTATTCATGATGCTTAAATTTTACTATATTCAATGCTACAAAATTACTTCATCTTGATTTATTGTTTAATTTTCTTAACATGTGCTTAACATTTTTCAACTATCTTGACACAATAGCGTGTTGAACTTAGACTTAGCCAATAAGTTTCATTTAGTTATCGAAAGGATGTTCTTATGAAGTTTTCGGTTTTGGGTACAAAAGCCGGAGGTCCGCCTATTCTTGGACACAATTTTTCCGCTACTATGGTGTGGTTGCGACAAGGATATGTATTGTTTGATTGCGGAGAAGGGACGCAGTATCGTCTTTTAGAGCTTGGCGTATCGATTAATTCTTGCCGCATTGTGTGCATAAGTCATTTTCATGGCGACCATTTATGGGGATTGATGCCTTTGCTTTCCGCATGTTGTTCCACCCAGAGGAAAACTCCATTAACCATTATTGCTCCGGAAGGAATCCGTGCATTTGTCGAGCAATCCGCAGCATTGTCGGGCATGACTTTTCCATTTTCGATAGAGTTTGTGGAGTTAAGAACAGGATTCGAAGGCATTGTGGCAGTTTATGAAGACTGTCAAATCACAGCTGCCATGTTGGATCATCGGCTTGATTCTTTTGGCTTTCGTGTTGATTTCCCGCTTCATTTTAACATTGATATCAATAAATTAACACAATATGGCATTGAGCAAGGAGCTGTGATCGGTGAGTTAAAAAGTGTGGGGCATATACGACATCCAAAGACGGATGCAATCATCTACTTGAGTGATGTATTAGCACATCCGCCATGCAGAGAGTCATTTGTCTATTGTGGGGATACAAGACCATGCGCAGCAGAAATTGAATTAGCTCATAATGCGACGGTATTGGTGCATGAAGCCACATTTCTCCATCAAGATGAAAAAGCGGCTTATGAGAAACAACATTCAACGGCAAAGCAAGCTGCCGAACTTGCACTACAAGCCAATGTCGCACAATTGTGGATAACGCATATTAGCAATAGATATCCCGAACCGCAAATATTGCTTGATGAAGCACGAAGCATTTTTCCCCAAACATTTATAGCACAAGCATTGCGCATAGTTGAAGTATAAATGGATTTTGTCTGTTATGTCCCCATATTATTCACCTTTTTTACACAGCGTGCAGCGTTTTAGGTAGGTTTTTCATCTAATGGTGTAGAAAACAAAAACTATGAAAATGAGCGAAAAAGACATCATTGAAAAAGCGAAGAAAGGCAATAACAAAGCATTCTCCGAATTGTATGAAACGCATGTGACAAGGCTTTATCGCTTTATGAAACAATGTGGGTCGCGCTATTCCAATGATGAGATTGAAGATATAGTGCAAAGAGCATTTGTCAAAGCTTTTACAAAAATTGACACCTTCGAACATACATCAAGTTTTGCCACATGGTTGTTTCGGATTGCGATGAATGAATTACGCAGCGATATGAGGCGGGTTCCCCTTGTTGCCTTAGAAACGATAGCCGATGAATTATACGATTATGAAGATGAACATGCCGACGAATTTGTGTGGAATATGGCAATGAAAGAGATGTTGAACGAAGTATCGGATATAAAAAAATCGGTATTTATTCTCTATGAAGTTGAAGGATATTCTCATGCAGAAATAGGAAAAATACTCGGTATGGAAGAAAGCAGTAGCCGTTCATTATTAACACGCACCAAACAATTTTTACGTAAACGTTGGATACTGTCAAAGGAGATAGATTTATGAAAATATCAAATTTCTATGATGAAGATGATATGCCGACCATGGAGGCACGTCAGCGTATGTGGAAGCGTATTTCGCATTCATTGACCATGAAAAAACAAGCACATTTCTTCATCGAAAAACGCAGTTTTCTCTATGGGATGGTTGCTTCCGTGTTGATAACACTCTGTGGTGTCGGTGCATATTCTACCGTAGGTACATTGATGCAAGGCGGCATACAAAGCACCAATGAGAATAAAGAAACCGAAGCATATAAAACGGCTATTCGTGAATTTGAAAAAGTTGTTCCTTCGAAAATATCGCTGCAATCCAATCAATATGAAATTATTCAAGATAAAAAACAACATATTGCCATGATTGATAAAGAAATTGATAAAGTAAACAAAGAAATGTCATCACCGGAATTCGCCGAGCTGCGCCGGATTACATTGCGCCAATTATATCACACTAAATTGTCAATTATTTTGAGTATGATTGATAGTGGAGAAATGGAATTATGAAGCAGCATGATGAGAAATTAAAAACAATCATCGGCTTTTTGATTGTTGCTTTGCTGTTGGGAATAATAGAACAGAAAGAATGTTATGCGGAAAAAACAAAGAAATATGAAAAGCGATTAACAGTAAAACCGCATCAAGCCATAACAATCGCTAATTTTGCGCACAGTGAACTTGTGATCAAATATCATGATAAGCCGGAAATATTTTATTCCCTTACGGTGCGAATCCAATCAAATGATGAAGATAATGAAACAGAGTTTATTGACTCAGTATATATTCGCGATCGCAGTTCTGAAAAAGAAATTGTGGTGCAAATGATTGACCGTGCGCCAAATAATGAAAAAACGGATGTCAAAATATTTGGCATTGACTTCGGTGATGAATTTTTAAAGTCTTGCAAGGGAGAAATTTATGTGCCGCAATCTTCGTGGATAAATATTGGTATTCGCTCAACAAAACTTACTA
>JAFLBY010000189.1 GCA_017302855.1 Candidatus Kapaibacterium sp. | reverse complement strand
GTCTGGAGTGGTGTAAGGTAGAGAAAAATTATAATAATATAGTCTTTCATCCCTTTGGTTGAACATGTCTCTAATTATATCTCTTTTGAACTTTAAGATAATTCTCTGTTCAATTATTTTTTTTACGTTTAGACCTTCTTTTGTGTTTTTACTGATAAAATCGTTGGTGTCTTCAACTTTGATGTCTGTTGAATTCTCTGTAAACTCGCTCGGGTAACCTATGTGTGTTACTTCAGTCTTGTTAAGATATTGTTGTATAAGTAAGTCTATAGACTCATTGCTGTTTTTGAGAATATCGTACTTGTAACGTTCTACAAAATTAATCCCTTCTTCAGCATCTTTAAATATTAAAAGATTACAATTATCTTTTAACAAATCGTAGATTATTGGTTGATTGATTTTTATGGGAATTGCTAATAAATACAATCTAAAGTTTTCAATTCCTAAATGTTCGGAGATAAGTAATTTTGCAAGTTCATTTATTATATACATACATCCAAACTGCTTATCCCAAATATAACGTGGCGTATTAACTGAATTTTCCATATTGTTTAAGATTATACTTCTTGAATAAACCCATTAAATATCAAATCTGTAATAAACTCTTCGACATTATATGTGGATATAATCGCACCTGTTTGTATCTTACAGTTCGTAGCCGTTCTGTCCATGAACTCCTCTAATGTATGTGAAGGTATATGGCTGCTTTCCCAAAGCAACTCAGCGAGTTCTTGGTAATTGGATGCAGAAACTATGCCACCACCTAAAAGCTTATATTTCATAATGTTCTGAAAATTTATGTCTCAATACCGTATTGTATGAAAAGGTAACTATGATAGTGTAATAATGTGAGTGCAGACATTATTTGATTTTTTTATGAAAGATTGTATCTATTCCATTTTTTTAGCTTCATTCCACCATTCGTCCATTTCGCCGAGAGTCATATCGCGTAAATTTTTGCCATGTTCGGCAGCTTTTTGTTCAATATAGGCAAAGCGTCGGGTGAATTTGCTATTGGTTAATTGCACGCTTTCTTCGGCAACGATTCCTTCAAATCGAGCAGCATTGACAAGCGCAAAAAACACATCGCCGAATTCTTGTTTGGTTTTTTGGGGATTGTCTTGGCTCATTGCTTCATGCAGTTCTGCTAATTCTTCATCTACCTTTTTCCACATTTCTTTTTTATCCGACCAATCGAAGCCGACTCCAGCTGCTTTTTCTTGAATACGTTGGGCACGCAGTAGGGCGGGCATTGCTGCGGGCACACCTTCCAATACGGAAGAGCGTCCCTCTTTCATCTTCATTTCTTCCCATCGTTGTTTGACTTCTTGTTCATTGTCGGCTTTGCTTTCGCCAAAAACATGGGGGTGGCGATGGACTAATTTTTCAAATACTCTTTGTATGACATCTTGCATGGTAAAAGCCCCCCTTTGTTCTGCCATAACTCCGTGCATAACCACATGGAGCAATAAATCGCCCAATTCTTTGGAAAATTCTTTATCATCACCTTGGGCAATGGCGTCTAAGGTTTCGTACGCTTCTTCGACCAAAAGATGGGAGATGGATTCATGGGTTTGTTTTCTGTCCCAAGGGCATTCTTTGCGCAGAATAATGACTAATTCGTAAAAAGCTTTGAACCATTCTTGTAAGCCGGCAGGCATAGTGGGTATCGGCGGTACGGCAATGGCAGCGGATTTGTGTTCCATCATCTGAGTAATCCCTAAAAAGTTTTCGCAAAACTACTGACAAACCGAGAGAGAAAAGAGAAAAAATTTAGTGAGTTATGGCTATGAAGATATGCTGCTGTTCATAAATTTCCGATTTTTGCCGCTATAAATTGTCATACAAATTTTTCTATATGAGTAAAGAGAAAGGGTGAATGTTATGGAAAGAAGAATTACGAAGTGGTGGAGTCCTCGCCTCAATAAAGAAATGGAGATAGTAAAGTACGGTTATTATGGCTTTGCTTTATTGATGTTTCCGACCGCTGCTGCGGACTATTTGGAGTATGAGCGTTTTTATCTGATAGATGCAATACGTCCCTATATCAACAGCGGGAAAGTGAAGGTCTATTCAATTAACAGTATTAACAGCGAGAGCTGGCTCAATTCGCGGATGAAGACCCGTGATAAAGCCGTTCGTCATCAGCAATATAATGGTTATGTTGCCGAAGAGGTCGTGCCGTTTATTTTTAATGATTGCGGTGGGCAGCGTGTGCCGATTATTACAACAGGCGCATCACTTGGGGCATTTCATGCGGTGAATACTGTATTGCGTCGTCCTGATTTGTTCGATGGTTTTATTGGTATGAGCGGTACGTATGATATCAAGCTCTACACGGGTAAATATTATGATGAGAACTGTTATTTTAATTCTCCGGTTGACTATATGCCCAATATGCACGATCATCACACATTGGAGTTGTTACGCAACAAAAAACATTTGCATTTTGTGACGGGACAGGGAAATTATGAGTATCCTCCGGCATCGAAAGAGATGAGCCAAATATTGTGGAATAAGGGTATTCCGAATGAGCTTGATATGTGGGGTAAGGATATGCCACATGATTGGCCCACTTGGCGGGAAATGTTGCCGCATTATCTTGCGACACGTTTTTGATGCTATTGCTTCTGTGTCCCTTCGCTGCTTTTCCGTTGCGAAGGGATTGTTTTTAGTTATTGTGCCGCAATGTGCGTCTTCGAGCATGAGGGCTTATGTGGTATCGGCACATCAATAAATTTCACATTGTATGAATGAAGAATTAAAACAACGCTATTATCATCGCGACAGAATCGTTCGTGTTTTGTCGAAAAGTGGTAATATCCGTGCCGTGGCGGTAAAAAGTACGCAGACAGTGCTTGCCGCTCAGGAAAAACACGAACTTGATCTTTTGTCATCGTATTTTTTGGGTAAAGTATTGTCCGGAGCTGCTTTACTTGCCTCATTCCTTAAGGGAGAGGAGCGTATAATTTTGCAAACGGAAGGCAGCGGTATTATTCAAAACATGTATGCTGAGGCATTGCAAGTGGGCGAGGTACGCGGTTATGTTCGATTGCAACCGAGTGTGGAAAATCCGCTTAATCACATACATCATTTTCATGAAGCATTGGGCGCAGGTTTTTTGAAGGTAACCAAATTTCGCTATAACAGCTATGAACCGACCACGGGGATTGTTGAGTTATTGCGTGGCGATGTGACATCCGACATTGCTTTGTACCTTGCACAATCGGAGCAGATTCCATCGGGCGTGCGTTTAGATGTCGCATATAATGAACAAGGGATAATAATAGGCAGCGGCGGTGTTATTGCTCAAGCCATGCCGGGAGCGAGTGAAGCAGAGATAGAGCATGTGGAGTCACTGATGCGTGAGTTGCCTGATTTGGGCACTTTATTCGCACATCATGAAAACCCCGATGATATATTGCATCGTATCTTACCCGATGGCTTTGATGTGATTAGCACAACACCGTTGGATTTTTATTGCCGATGTTCATTGGCTCGATTTAAAGCTGTTATCCAAACTCTTGGCATCAAAGAAGTAAAGGAAATGCGTGCAGAAAACCAAAATGAACTTTCTTGCCAGTACTGTAATACTAAATACCATTTGACAGATGAAGATTTCAATGAGATGATTATGGTACTTGAGGCAGAAAGAAACTAAAATCTGCTATGATGAGCCGTCAAAATACCATTGATAGTTCCATGTTTCAAAAAAATTGCATAATTTGGTCTAAAACATTGTCATGTAGTACAATGTTGAAGGAGTTTTTCACATTTTTACTGAGTATTTATCATGATACACCGTAGAATAGTACAGAGCATATTTTGCCTGTCTTTGTTTTTTGTGATGCTTGGGTGCAATGAGTCTGTATCAGTGCCCGAAGATGTTGCACGTCAATTAACCATAGAGCAAGCAGTAATTGAGCCGGGCTTTACTTGGCTTCAACCGACAATGGACACATACACTCCCAATGCTGAGTCAGTAAAGCAGATAGCAGATATGTACAACGCAGACCCCAACCGTTCTGTAATTGTATATGTGAATCCGGGTTGTTCTTGTGTTGGTTCTCGAAAATATGTGCCACACACACTAAAAGTATTGCAAGCAGCCGGTATTCCGAGCAGCAAAATATCTATTTTTGCTATGCGTACAGCGAGTGGTCGTCATCCCAACAGTGATAAGTATAAGCTAGAAGGTTTGCCAAGCGTGTATATCCTCAAAGGCAATATGACGACATTTTACTTTGAAACAAAAAACGAGGTATCAACGTGGCGTTCATCAACAGATGACAAAAAAACAACAGTCACAGAGCAAGATCCAATTGAAGCAGTATTAGCGCAGGGTTTTGCTCTCTAAGCATACTGTAATGTTTATGTGGAGCGGTTTTCTTGAAAGTTTTTCAGGGAAGCCGCTTTTTATTTTTAAGTAAGGTATGATAATTCAAAAATTTGGCGGTACTTCGGTTGCAAATGCTATTGCTATGCGTGCAGTGCTTTCTATTGTGCAACGAGATATATCTCGGCGACCAATCGTAGTGCTTAGTGCTTGCTCGGGTGCGACGAACGACTTGATAGCTCTTGTCGAGTATGCAGCTAAAGGTGATCGCAATTCCGTTCAGAAATCAATTACGGCAATTCGTGAAAGGCATTTGGCACTATGCAGAGAGCTTATTTATGCCTCCGATCGCTTAACAACAGTTGTTGAGAGCATAAATGTGTTATGTACTGAACTTTCTGTGTATTGCGAAGGTGTTGCATTATTGGGTGAGTGTACCCCTCGTTCCATAGCGTATTCGTCGGCAATGGGAGAATTATTATCATCAACGATATTTGCGGCTTATGCACAAAGCGAAGGTATTCCTGCTGTTTTTGCGGATGCTCGTAAGTTTATGCGCACAGATGACACATTCTTGGGTGGTGTTGTGGATAGATCCGCATTGCGTATTCTTGCCGAAGAATATGTCGTGAAGCCATTGCTTGATGGCGGGATTATTATAACCCAGGGTTTTATTGGTTCAGATTCCATTGGCAGAACAACAACACTCGGGCGTGGCGGATCTGATTATTCCGCCGCATTATTGGGTGCCGCCATTCATGCGGAGGAAATACAAATATGGACAGATGTCAGCGGTATAGCCAGCACAGACCCACGTCGGATAGCGAGTGCATTTACCATACCATTTATGAGTTTTGCCGAAGCGCGTGAACTGGCATATTACGGAGCTAAAGTACTGCATCCTGAAACAATATTACCTGCAGTCGAGATGGGTATTACGGTGAAAGTACTTAACACATTTGCGCCTGAGAATGAAGGTACAACCATATTGCCGCATAATGATAAAAATGGTACGGGTTTTCGTGGGATAACCATGAAAGAACATTGCCTCCATCTTACTCTTGCTGTCGGTCCTAATGAATCTGCATCGGTAATCAATCAATCATTACATGTTTTGGAACAGCATGGATATCCCATATATGCGCTGTTATCATCGGAAGGTAATTGCATAGTGTTGACAACAGGTAATGATGAGCATGTGAGGGACTTACTCGAAGTATCGGGCGTGCGCGTTCAGATACAACCCTGCGATATGTTATGTGTGGTTGGTCCTAATGTTCGATCCCTTTCTGAAGCACAATTGCAATCGAATGTGGCATTGTGCCAAGCTGCTCTTTCACAAGGTATTTTGAGTGTTATGTTTGGTCATTCACCTGTCGGTATTATTATAATAACAAGTTTGGGTGAAGGTAAAGAAATGCTCACGATACTCCATAAAGTGTTGCATACACTCACATTTCCGTCATAGTTATCATTTTTTCTCTCTATTTAAGATTGTTCCGGGTATAAAACAATGGCAAAAGACTTGACACGACCATCAGCAATGACAAATCCCCATATAACCCACGATGAAGAAGGCGATGCTGCGCTGCGCCCATCATCGTTTCATGATTTTACTGGACAACAAAAAATTGTCGAGAATCTGAAAATCTTTATTGCAGCCGCTAAAAAAAGAGGAGAAGCACTTGACCACGTGCTTCTTACAGGTCCACCGGGCTTAGGGAAAACGACACTTTCGTATATCATCGCA
>JAFLBY010000188.1 GCA_017302855.1 Candidatus Kapaibacterium sp. | reverse complement strand
TTCCACATCATGAATTATCTCTTTTATTGTTGTGCTGCCATTAGACCATTGAATTTCACCAAATGCAACACCGGATTTCGATTCAGTCACAGCCCATACATGCGAAGTAATTTTTGGCAGTATAGTGGGTAACTCGTGTTTATACCATTCAATAAAATCGTATTCTTGCTCTTGTGATATTGGCGAAGTAATGAGCACAATCATAAGTTGTGTGGCTTCACGATTTGTACGCATAACAATATTACGCAAGAAACCGTGATGCTCGCGTGCATGATGGGCGGTAATGGATAATTCGTCGGCTTTATCTCGGATAGAAGATAGTAGCACTTGATTACGCAAATCGGCTATATGACAAGTATCCACATCGAGAACTTTATCAAATCTCCCCGGCACATGCAGCCCAACAGCAAAAGATGTATTGAGGTTTTCATTGCCCATTTCGTCGGCAGTTAGCCATCTGGATGCACCAAATGAAAACTCCATTTTGTTGCGATAATGATATACTTTCGCCGAGGGCATAGTGTCGTAAACATGATCAAACGGAATTTTTGCAATACGCTCGAAGCAATCTACCACATGACTTTTTTTCCAGTGCAGTTGTTCTTCATATACTAAGTGCTGCCATTTGCACCCACCGCAAACGCCGAAATGTGAACAAGCCGGTTGTATGCGTCCTTGCCCGGGAATGAGCACTTGTTTGATGGTGCCTTCTGCATATTTAGATTTGTTTTTGTGAATCGAGCACAACACCCTGTCACCCGGTATCCCCCCCTGAATGAAGTGGACTTTACCATCGTGCCGTGCAATAGAAACGCCTTCAAAACCTATCGAATCAATAGTAAGTTCGATTTCGGGATATATTTTTTTCGCCATTTTCTTTCAAATTTGTGTAAAGTGACAGCGAAATTCGTAAATTAACTGATGGTAGTGGCTATAATTGGGGGAAAACAGAATGAACTGTTCACAAAAACATCACATACCTTATCGCAAAGTTTTTACTTATGTCATTGCAATTATATCAGTTATTGCACATTGCCCCCTTTTGTTGAGTCAAGGTGTTCGTCACTCAACGCTTGGCAAAGATTTTATCGTTTCGTTTCTACCTAATTTTCATAACAATGTAAGTGACCCGCTTCGCCGCCCCAATGACTCTTTGATAGTGTTTTGTTCGGGTGTACCGGGCACTAATATTGAATTTCTTTATCGTAATCGAGCCGGTGCACGGAGTGTTACTCAACTTACAATGCCGGAAAGTGGAGTGTGTTCATTGGCTGTTTCATGGGTAAACTATGAAGCAAGGGGCTTTAACAATAGCGGACTGAATTTTACGACCGGAGATAACGGAAGAGTCATACAGCCATATTTTCGCATTAAAGCTGATGCCGAAATTGCTGCGTATGCACACAATCAAGCTGTTACGACAAGCGATGCCACTTTACTCTATCCCACGCATGCACTCGGGAAAAATTACATGATACTCTCTTATCCGTCCGATGGCAAATCTGCTGTAAATCAGACTACAGATCAATTAGAAATGACTCTATCCAGTACACCGTCAGAGGCAATCATCACGGCAAATGAAAACGATACAAAAATCACGGTAAAAACAGAAAACGATTTGGTCAATCAATTTGATGTTTCCGGTCAATATGCTCGTGAATTTAGTTTTACACTGCAAGAAGGTGAGTCCGTGCTTTTGCAAACTCTTATTCAACTTGGTAATTTAAGGGCTGATATATCGGGAACCACAATCGAGAGCGATAAACCTGTCGCTGTTTTTGCCGGACATCAACGCACACAAGCCCCTCTGCTATCCAATTATAATGGTATGTCGCGTGATCATTTATTCGAGCAATTACCGCCTTTAGAACAATGGGGGTACGAATTTCTTTTATTAGGATTTCCAAAAGATTATGTACGATTTATTACGTATGATGCATATAGGGTGATTGCCTCGGAAGATATGACAACAATTTATGAAGGTAGTCAGCAAGTTGCATTATTAAAAAAAGGTCAAGTATATGAAGGAAGAATTGCTGAGCCGCTACATTTACGTGCTGATAAACCTGTATTGGTGGCTCAAATACGTGCTTCGTCACAGAACAGTCAAACCAATAATGGCAGTGGTGACCCTTTTATGATATATGTACCTCCAAAAGATTTATATTTACATAATTATACTTTTTGCGCAATACAGGGATACGGCACAGAAGAGGAAGCAGATGAAATGGTTTATGGCGATCATTATATCACAATAATTATCCCGACCATTGGTATAGCTTCATTGCGTCTTGATAATACAGAAATATCGGCATCAAATTTCAAGCAATTTCCGGTTTTTAATCTCGGTAAAACGTGCTTGTCATATTCTTATACAACGCTTTTTGTTCGACAAGGAACCCATAAAATATTCAGTGATTATCCTTTTGCACTGTTTTCTTTCGGCTATGGTACAGCAAACTCATACGGTTATATTGCAGGTGTAGGCACAGGAACTCCTTCAGCTCCTGTTCTACCGCTTTCGGTAAGCAATGATACCATAATCTGCCAAGGTTCGTCAGTTCAATTATTTGCTCGCGGTGGTGGTGCAAAATACAGATGGTTTCCCGATACCAATATTTCATGCACAGATTGTGATAATCCTGTAGTTACACCGGACAACTCTATCATATATTATGTGTCAACGACAGACAGCAACAACTGTACGTACATAGACTCAGTGAACGTAATCATAAGTAAGGCAACAGCATTATTGGTATCAAACGATACAACGATATGCCTTGGTTCATCAGCGCAATTATTTGCCAAAGGTGGTGTAAAATACGAATGGAGAGTACACCCGACATTAAGTTGCGTCACATGTCCTAATCCAATTGCAAAACCGGTTAAAGATACTACTACGTATTATGTCAGAATATACAATGAACAAAATTGCTCCATAGTGGATTCAGTTACAATATCTACTAGCCCAACTACTGTAAAAATTAAAGGCAATAATGAAGCCTGTGTCGGCGATTCAATTCGTTTATATGCAGAAGGCGCATTGGAATATGAATGGTTTACTCAAGATTCTGTCCTCTGTAAAAACTGCACAGATATTATTATGTATCCCAAAGAAATCACAAGAATATATGTTAAAGGCAGTTTTCGTGCAGAATGTTATGGCATAGATTCTTTGGATATCATAGGTCGTGAAATAGAGGTAAAAACGATTAACGATACTGTAATTTGTTTGGGATCGTCTGTGCAGCTTACAACAAAATCAACTGCAAAAAAATACAAGTGGGAACCATCGTTGTTCTTATCATGTGATACATGTCAATCCCCTATCGTCACACCTTTGTTCCCAATTCAATATACGGTAAGTGTCACCGATGGAATATGTTATGGTTTTGACACCGTCAATATCAATACAGCGGATGTAAATGTACGTATATCGGCAGAAGACACCATTCTTTGTCTCGGATCAACTACGTCAATTAGAGCAAATTCTTCGAACAATGTTACATATAATTGGCATCCCAAAACAAATACATATTGCGATACATGCTCTGAAATTCTCATATCGCCGAAACAAACCACTACCTATATCTGCACTGTGCAATCAAAAGAGAATTGTATTGCACATGACACGATTACAGTATATGTTCGCACTTGCATCAGTAAAAATATCATACAATTTCCTGATATATTAACATGTGATACTGCAACTCGGATATTTACGCTTGTAAATGATAATCCCAAAAAAGAAAAGCGATTAGTTACAATTCAATCACTCGATAACAATAGTCCATTTTCATTATTATCTCCGAAAGCTATGAAATTCGAACAAAGATATAATGAACAAACAGACTTAGTGTTTCAATTTTCACCTCAAAATATGGGTAATGTTGAAAACACATTTGTCATAGAAAGCGATGATAATGAAGTTATTGAACTTACATTAAACGGCAAAGGATTACAAACTTTTATAAATCAACAACATAGTGATACCAACGACATAATTCCCGGGCATACAGTATTAGTGCCAATACGCTTTGTCAGTAAAGATTGGTACATCATTCCGTCGAAAGAATATCATGTAAAGGCACAATATAACAGTCGTCATTTCAACTTTAGTGGGGAAATTATCAACCCTTCAAGTCTTCCATTGGAATTTACAATCCCGATAATTGAACGAGCACAAAAAACGACTACAATAACATTTACAATTAAATCACCAAACCCTTTTGAACGTGATATCACGCCATGCGTACTTCCGTTTACACAATTGCTCCATGATAATAAAAAAAGTGAGATGTTTGTGAGTATATTGTCCGATAGTCCACAATGTGTGTTCGTGGACACAATGCGATTTTCAACAACTGTATTTGCATGTTTTACAGACGGGCGATTGATATCCACAAGTTCCACACCATATTCATTTACGACGGAACAGCACGAAGATCATCATATTGTACATTGTTCAATAGGACTTTCGGGACATACTGTTATTCACTGCCATTCACTTACGGGTGAAAAGCTTGGCACCCTCTTCGATAGCTACACACCTGAAGGTCAATTATCAATTTCAATTCCGCATAACCATTTTAGTAATGGACTTTATTATATTACAATTCACAGTGGGATTTACAACAAAACAATACCATTGTATATTCAACATTAATCAATTTTATATAAATCTCATTTAATTATGGCAAAAACAAAAGAGACATTATTTTCAAAACTTCAAAACGAAGAAGCTGAATCTCAACACAACCACAAACAAGAATGGCGTAACTCATTATTTATACGTATTGCAATCATTTTTTTTACACTGGTTATATGTACACTCTTTTATCCAAGTTTTATTCAAAATTCAGATACCGGTAATATTCATACATCAAATATTATTGGTATTTTATGGAATGAGCCAACGCTTATCGCCCAAAAAGATTTTGCTGTGTTAAAATCCCAAGATGAATATAAAGCAGAATTAGAACAATCATCGGAAAGTGTTATGATGGTTTTTCAGAAATCCTACAATTCACCGGATATTGAACTTCAAAGAGCATTAACTGAGATACGTCAATATATACCGTCTCGAACATTGTCTTCAAAAAACATTGCTTTTTTCGAATCTATACCTATCAATGACAAGAAGGAACATCTTGAAACCTTAGAAAAGATACTAATTCATACAGCGGGTCTATGCAATAAAAACTACTTTGTCAATATTCCGCTTTCCAATATTAAACAAAAAGAAATCTCAGTCCGAAATTCTTCGAATATTGAAGAACTTATTGTATCGAAACAACATGTTATTGACTCGCAATGGATACGTACTCATATCGGAAAAATTATAATCAGAGAACTTGGTGAAAATGCTATTGATGAACTTTCTGACATCGTATTTCGCTCGATATCTCCAACGGCGATATATTCCGATCAACTTACGGATGAATCTCGTATTTTGGCAAATCAGTCTGTGGCTCGTTATTCGACGATTATAAAACGCGGCGAAACAATCGTGGCGAATGGACAGAGAATTACAAAAGAAATTCAAGCAAAATTAGACTCATATTACAAAAGTCGTTATTTAACAATGGACAGGTCGGTATCTTGGCTTATGGTGATAGGTAATCTTGGCTATATGTCCGTCATTTATTCGATACTTGGTTTGTTTTTATTTTTTCTTCGTCCAAGAATATTTAATGACAACTTGCAATTACTTGGATTGAACCTTGCAATCATCGTGGTTGCTGCAATGGCTTGGATAAGCGTCATTATGCCTTCTAAGTTACCATTGCATTATGCTGTTATTATTCCGTCCTTAGCAATGATAACTGCAATTCTTTTTGATAGTCGCACGGCATTTTACACAACACTTACAATGGCTTTGACAGCAGCCGGTGTACGCGGTAATGATTTTGATATTGGATTATCAATGCTCAGTGCTGGAATGTTAGGCGCATACACAGTGCGTGATGTACAGAGCAGAACACAAATTTTTCGTTCTATTTTCTTCATTTTCATTGGCTTTGCAGTTCCAATTTTATCTTTGGCTTGTATAAAGATTGTTGAAATTAATGTGTTGTTAGAACAAACATTGATTATCGCATTTCATTCTGCATTTGCCCCATTAATTACATTTGGTTTAC
>JAFLBY010000187.1 GCA_017302855.1 Candidatus Kapaibacterium sp. | reverse complement strand
TTCATGAGATTACTAAAAGTTATTCTCTTGAAAATAAAGGTGACCGACCTGTGCTATCAGGTATCAATTTTTCTGTAAACACAGGCGAATTTCTTGCTCTCGTCGGACCATCGGGTGCCGGCAAAAGTACCTTGCTTCATCTTATAGGTTTATTGGATATTGCAGATAGCGGAACTATAGATTTAACGCTTAAATCCGGAACATATTCCTATACGTCTTTATCCAAAAAGGTACAAACTGAGCTTAGGAATTCTCACATTGGTTTTATTTTTCAATTTCATCATTTATTACCCGAATTTAGTGCTATTGAAAATGTAATGATGCCGCGATTATTGGCTGGAATTTCAAAACAAGAATGTTTAGCCGACGCGAAAATATTGATGGAGAGGGTAGGGGTAAGTCATCGAGAAAATCATAAACCGTCTGAGTTATCCGGTGGGGAGCAGCAACGTGTTGCTATTGCTCGTGCTTTAATTAATAAACCACAGCTATTACTTGCCGATGAACCGACCGGAAACCTCGATACAGCAAATACAGAATCTGTACTTGAATTATTGCAAAGTGTGCGTCGAGAGTATAATGTAACCTGTATTGTTGCCACACACAGTCAGCAAGTGGCTTCATTGGCTGATAGAATTTTGGTGATGAAAGATGGTAAAATAGTTGAATAATTGTTTTATTGATGAGTTCTAATAACTTTCTGCACATATTTTTTTAATTGGCTATACCAAACTTTAGGATATTTCATTGATACAGCAAGTCTATATGCTTTTGTCGTAGAATACCAATCATATTTACGATGTATCCATCGTTCATCAGGTTGAAAGTTAATTTTTTCTCTATATTCATCCGCAAGCATTGGATTATGTAATAACTCTTTTAATGAATATGGATAACAAATATTAGCCATTGCATCGCACACAATCCATTGTCTGTCTGTTGCTTTTTGAATTTCGCACACAGTGTGAGTATCCCATTTTTTTTCACCTCTTCCAAATGGCAGCCCTTCCATGCGGAATGTTACGACTTTTGCATTAAATCCATAATATTGAGCAAGAAACTTCGCTGCACGTGAACTGCTACCACATAAACCATAGCCATCACGTAAAATTTGTTCCCCGTCTTGCTGATCATTATCTTTTGATGGAATAATATGATGATAACAATAATCGGCTATTTTTTCAATTCTTTCCCATTCAGAAATTTGTTTATTCACAATAAGGCATTGTTCCGATATTTTATGATATGAAGCTGTCTCAAAGAGAGAACTGAGAGCCTTTCCCAAAATTGTTGGATTATCACACAGAATAAAATATTGACAATCCGATGTAGCAGGTATATCTTTTAGAGTGGTATATATGTCTTGGCTGTCATCTTCATGTGAAATAATGATACAATCGTAGGGATTATTATTTCCAAGGGTATCAGTTAATTGTGCTGCAATACAATAAGACTGAAGCCATGTTTGTACTGATTGATAAAGTTCATTCGAAACATAGATGTTTTGTCTATCAATGCTTATGTGTTTTTTTATTTGCTTAAGAAAAGCAGAATCAATTTGATGAAACATGTGAGAGAACTTGGCAAGTATGATTGAGTAAAAACAATAAAGGCGAAACCGCAAAAGGAATCGCCTTTGAATTATTGTGACAAATATAACAGAAGTTATTATTCGCTTTTGGCAGCAGCGGCAGCTTTTTTAGCTTTACGTTCTTTGCGTTTTTCTTTATTGACAACATAACGCTTAGCCGCATTTGCTTTATGTTTTTCAACAGATTCTTCAATAACTTCCGGAGAAGCATTTTTGAATCCTAAGTGGCGACGTAATAATACGCCGTCATAGCTTAATAATGCATTAACCACATCGGTTGGTTGTGCACCATTATTGAGCCAATAGAGAGCACGTGAGTGATCAATATTGATTGTGGAAGGCGAGGTAAGCGGATTAAAATATCCGATACGCTCAATAAATGCACCATCGCGGCGTGTGCGACCGTCAACTGCTACAATATCATAAAAAGCAGCTTTTTTGCGACCTTTGCGGCGCAAACGTAGTTTAACCATGGAGATACCCTACTCTGGTTTAATTGTGAAAAAATCCGGTATTTCAGCGTCTGAAACCGGTTGGCATTTTGAAATTACGCATCTTAGATGCCATATTTCCTTTTGTCATCATCTTCATCATTTTTTGCATGTCCTCAAATTGCTTCAACAAACGATTCACATCCTGAATAGAGGAACCGCTGCCAAGTGCAATTCTGCGTCTGCGTCCACCATTGATAATTTTAGGGTTGGAACGCTCTTCTTTTGTCATGGAAAAAATGATTGCTTCTACTTTTGAGAAAGCCTTATCGTCTATCTGTACATTTCGCATTGCCGAATCCATACCCGGAATCATTCCGAGAAGGTCTTTGAGCGAACCCATACGTTTAATTACTTTTAATTGCTCTAAGAAGTCTTGAAGATTAAATTCATTTTTACGAATCTTTTCTTCTAATTTCGCAGCTTCTTTTTCATCTATTTCTGACTGCGCTTTTTCAACAAGAGTGAGAATATCACCCATGCCTAATATGCGTGATGCTATACGCTCAGGATGGAATAATTCGAGAGCATCAATTTTTTCGCCGATACCGACAAATTTAATTGGTTTACCGACAACAGTTCGTATGGAGAGAGCTGCTCCGCCTCGAGTGTCACCATCAAGTTTGGTGAGCACCACACCTGTAAGATTTAATCGCTCATGAAATGCTTTTGCGGTATTAACGGCATCTTGTCCGGTCATGGCATCGCACACGAACAAAGTTTCGACCGGATTGAGAAGTTTAGAAATATCTTCTACTTCATTCATCATCTCTTCGTCAATCGTTAGACGACCTGCCGTATCAACAATGATAACATCGCGGTTATACTTGCGTGCATATTGGAGTGAATCAGATGCTATTTGACGCGGATTGGCATTTTCAACCGTAAACACCGGAACATTCGCTTGCTGTCCCAATACCTTGAGCTGTTCAATAGCCGCCGGACGATAAATATCGGCAGCTACCAAAAGGGGCTGACGACCTTTTTTCTTCAAATAAACAGATAATTTTCCGCAAAATGTTGTTTTTCCTGAACCTTGTAAACCGGCGACAAGGATAATCGTTGGACCTGAACGGGCATAAAGTAATTCACTCTTTTGTGCCCCCATCAACTCTACAAGCTCATCATAGACTACTTTGACAACTAATTGCCCCGGCAGAAGATTACCTTTTACCTCCATACCTACAGCTTTAGCTTTGATATCTTCAATGAATTTTTTGACGACTGCAAAATTCACATCCGCATCAAGAAAAGCGGTTCGGATCTCTTTTATTGCTTCTTCTATATTTTCTTCAGTTATTTTGGCTTGCCCCCGCATTTTTTTAAGGGCTTGCTCAAGACGTGACTGTAGCGATTCAAACATTTTTTTGGTAAATTTCGTTCAAAGAACTGCAAAAATACGTATTTTGCTTAACCTGACAATGGATACTATGATGATTTAGACTATCTTATGGCGTATCCGTCTATGGTGACAAATGAGTGAAAACTCAAACTATTTCCAAATATTAACCATAATTTGAAGAGCATGGGGCAGCTATGGGACAGAGTTAAACGTTTTGCTCGTTCACAATCATCAATCACTGAGTCTTCAACTTTTGAGGAGTTGATTGATACTGAGGACGATGAGTTGCGTAAGGCAATTGACGAAGCCGCTCATTCAACGTTCGGCTCCCGCGCAGCGAAACACAATACATCGAAGAATCGCATACAAACAGAAAAAGATAGGGCATTCGCTGTTCTGGGTTTACCAATAACAGCCACCAACGATGAAGTGAGAGCTAAATATAGACTATTGATGAAAGAATTTCATCCGGATGCCGTTGCTCAACAATCTTCTGCAATCCAAGATATTGCAAGAAAGCGCAGTCAAGATATTAATATAGCATATCAATACATTAAAAAAATTCGCAAATTTTAATTATCGAAATATCATGAAAACACGTTTAGGATATGAAATACTTATCATTGTAGCATTTTCTACAATCGCAGGACTGATGTATAATGCTTTTGTTCGTGATGCAAAAACACGATTGCCGTGGTTGCGTGAAGAAGTTGTGTTATCTTCTGTTACCGATGATGATCTGTTTGCACAATCTCATAAAGACACTAATATTGGGCAATTGCCGGCTTCAACTGAACAAGGTACTATGGCTGTGAATGTGCCAACGCAGTCAAATACGGTTGAGGTAAAAGATACTTCTCGGAAAAACCCCACTAAGCAAGTATCGCCGCCACCGCAGATAACTGAACAACAAGAGCAAAATACAAAAAAAGCATTGGCGGTAACATATCAACAAGTTCTGCGATTAAATACAGATGAAAGTGTATTGTTTTTCGATGCACGTAATGAACATGAGTTTGCGGAAGGCAGCATTCCACGTGCAAAAAATATCTTCCCTTTAGATTTTGACAAACATATTCCGTATATTCTCGGATTGCCTAAAGATGTGAGAATTGTCGTGTTCTGCGGCGGCGGTCAATGTGATTTAAGCCATGATCTATCCGAAAAACTCATCCAATTTGGATTTTCTAAAGTGTATATTTATTTAGGTGGCTACACTGAATGGAAAAATAAACAGGAACAAAAATGAAAAAGAAACTTCTCTTATTGCATGGAGCATTAGGTTCAGCACAACAATTTGACACTCTCATCACACTACTCGAAAAAACTTATGAAGTATTTACCTGTGATTTTGAAGGTCATGGAACAGGACAAACCACACATCGTCATTATAGAATTGAACATTTTGCTGAAAATGTTAATAATTTTATAAAAGATAATTCCCTGCAATCATGTCACATCATAGGATATAGTATGGGGGGATATGTTGGTTTATATTGTGCTCGTCATTATCCTGAATTGATTGAATCAGTTATTACTTTAGGCACTAAATTCTTTTGGAGTGCCGATTATGCAATGAATGAAATAAAAAAGTTGCAGCCGGAAATAATACAGGCGAAAGTGCCGGCATTTGCTCAGGTTTTAGAAAAAAGACATGCAAAACATGATTGGAAAAATGTCTTGGCTAACACTGCTGAAATGATGGTGCATTTAGGAAATACTATGCCCCTGACTTCTGAAGATATACAAATGATTACTGCTCGTCTGTCTATCGGTGTTGCGGAAAAAGATATCACTGTTTCTGTGGATGAAACGGAAAAACTTGCTCGCTGCAATCCCCAAAGCGAATTTTATGTGTTGCCGGGTTCATTTCATCCATTAGAAAAAATACGCACTGCTCTTTGGGCTTCGATTATTACGGATTTTATTGAACGTTGATATTGTATTATGGTTTTGAAAAAAAAGCACTCGCTATTATAGGAGTGCTTTTTTGTTGTTCGTACTATGTCTTCTGTGGTCAAAGCAAGTGTAAAAAGTATTTACCTAAGCATTACAATCCTACCAAAAGTAAATATGTGATGGCTGTTCTGATACCATATTTGAGTACTTTTTCGGATCGTCCTGTGGCTCGTTCTTTGATATGTGTGCCGAGAGCGATAAGTCCTAATGTGCTAAAAATAACGGCAATCGCAAGGGTAATACCAAATTCAAGTGATGTTTGCTTGGCATAAAATGAAGCAAGTCCAAAAGACCACGGTGTACCATAAATAAGGAATAAATGAATCATATAGATTCCTAATGATTTACCGCTGAAGAATACAAAATGTTCTTTCCATTGAGAGAGTTTCTCTATGGCAACAGCGCATAAAGAGAAGAACATCAGCACAAAGCCAATCCGTGAGAACATCATTGTGGGGCTCATCTGTCCGGGGATTTGTTCACCAAGTACTATTTGGAAAAATCCTTCATTAACTGCTGCCGCAATCCAGAAGAAAAGCCCATACCGCACACCGTATTTTTTGATAATATGATTGCGTTCACTTGCTCTATATTGTTCTAAAAATGCCCCAATGGCAACACCCATAAATAAAAAGCCCGAATAGGGGAAAATCGGGAACAAAGACCCATTGGCAAAAGACACATAATTTGATAATAACAGTGGCATATATCCTTGCAAAGAAAGCGCATGGATTGCCGGTGATGCCAGAAAAATACTGAGTGCTATCATAAACGATGTCAAGCCAAGACGCGCATTGCTTTTTGTAAAGAATGCCGTAAGCAAAAGT